>DATGDE010000194.1:0-28237 GCA_035311125.1 Gemmatimonadales bacterium | reverse complement strand
CAATACCAGCACGACGGCCGCCGGGGGCTGTGGCCGAAGTGCTGATGTGGTAACGCGTAGTGTCTGATGTTGGCGGATGGCACCGGTGACGCGGCGGTGCGAAGTCGAACTGAAAATCCGCGTGTCGGCAGTTCGATTCTGCCCCTGGCCATTTGCGCGACGTCGACCCCGTGGAGGGGTCTTCGACAGGCCCGTTTTCATTAAGAAGCATGAAGATACCTAACATTGGTGCAGTCACCCGGTGACGTTAGGTTCCTCGCCCTATGTCAGCCGCTTTTCCAAAACGACTGCTCTTCGCCGGCGGATTCCTGTTCCTGATCGGGGCTCCGCTGCTGAGCACCAAGCGGGCCGTCGCTCACGCGACAGACCGGTGCCCGGACCCGACGGCGACCTCGTCGTTTGCGCTCGACTATCAAGGCCTGGAGACGCGATCCACCGTTAGCTCCGCGTTCGTGCTCCCGGGTCAGACGCTCGACGTAGCGGTCGAACCGTCGACCTCCGCCGAGAGCATCGCGGTGCATGCGTCGGCCGGCCATGTCTCGCAGGCGGGGACGTCGGAGTGGCGCTGGAGCGCTCCGGCCGCGCCAGGGAGCTACACGCTGCAGGTCGTGGGTGCATGCAAGGCGGACTCGGCGATCGTGCACGCCTTTGTCATGGTGCCGGCCAGCGAGGTACGCGCCGGCTACCTCAACGGCTTCCGCATCGGCAGCTATCCCCGTCCTCCGCTGCGTCGCCAGGCGACCTACCAGCCGCCGGTCGGCTTCATCGAGGTCACGCCCCAGAATCAGGACCTCTTCGTCACGCCGCATCTGCAGCTGAAGCAGTTCCTGACGAAACAGCCGGGGGGATATCCCAAGTATGTCGTGCTCGATCCCCGCTTGCTGCTGAAGCTCGAGTTGATCCTCCAGCAAGCGCAGGCGGCCGGCTATGTGAAGCAGGGATTCTACGTCATGAGCGGCTACCGGACTCCGGCCTACAACAAGGATCTGGGCAACGTGGAGTACAGTCGGCACCAGTACGGAGCGGCTGCCGACATCTTCATCGACGAGCACCCGAAGGACGGCGTGATGGACGATCTGAACCACGACGGCCGAATCGACATTCGCGATGCGGCCGTCCTGTATCAGCTCATCGATCGCCACCAGGACGACCCGGCGTTCCGTCCACTGATCGGCGGCCTCGGCCTATATCCGAGCACCTCCGCCCACGGACCTTTCGTGCACGTCGACGTGCGGGGCTACGCGGCCCACTGGTGAGCTGGGCTGCGGATCAGTTCTTCGCGCGCCGCGCCGCCTCCGCCTTGTACGCCTCGCTGGCGTAAATCGCGACTTCCACCCTGCGGTTCCGCTGCCGTCCAGCCTCGGTCGTTGGGCGCCACCGGGTCCGTCTCCCCCATGCCCCGGGTCGCCACGCGGGTTCGGGTTACGCCCTGCGAGACCAAGTAGTTCGCCGCTGCCGCCGCCCGCCGCTCCGACAGCTCCTGATTGTAGGCGCTCGTGCCCACTTGATCGGTGTGGCCGACGATCAGGATGTCCGATCCCGGATACTTGTCGAGGCTCGTTGCCAGCGCGACGCGCTCCACCGTGGCGCCCGGGATGTTCTGCTGTAGTTCCCTGGCCTGCTTGTCCATCTGCGCCCCAATGATCGCGCCCGTTGCGCCACCGACCGCTGCGCCGATGATTGCGCCCCGCGCCGTGGAGCCCGTGGCCCTCCCGATCACGCCACCGACGACGGCGCCGCCCGCGGCGCCGACCACCGCTCCGGTCTGAGCGTGGGTCGCACAGCTGTTGAGTCCCACCGACACGACGGTCGCAAACAGCAGCGTACGGGAAACACGATGAGTGCCGGTCTGCATGGCTGCCTCCAGGTCAGCGCATGCCACTGCTGACTTCCCCCAAACCGGTCCAGACTCCCTCCCTGGTGTCGTCACCCGGCTCCCGGTGACCGGCGACACAACCTCACCGACTGCTGCTCGTCGTTCCGCCCGCCGCTCCCTTCAGATGCCGCGCGAGGAAATCGTTGGTCGCCTGCTGGATCAGGAAGAAGCTCTGGGCGTTATAGGCTGCTCCATGGTGTCCCGGCGGGTAGATGCGCAGATCGGCGTCGATGCGGGCGTCGGCGAGCGCGGTAAGCAGCTGCATCGTGTTCTGCGGGTGCACGTTGTCGTCCATCATGGAATGGATCAGCAGCAGATGGCCCTTGATCTGCCCCGCGTGTTTGACGGCCGAGCTCGAGTCGTATCCCGCGGCATTGTCAGCCAGCAGTCCCATGTAGCGCTCGGTGTAGATCGTGTCGTACAACCGCCAGTCGGTGACGGGTGAGTTCGCGATGCCGACCGTGAAGATGTCGGGGTACATCTCCATCGTGTACACGGTGCTGTAGCCGCCGTAGCTCGTGCCCACGATGGCGACGCGCGACCCGTCGGCCCAGCTCTTCGTCGCGAGATAGCGGGCCGCCTCGGCGAAGTCGTGCGCTTCCCAGTAGCCGAGCCGCTTGTACGTGGTCTTCATGAACGCGCTGCCGTAGTTGTTCGTGCCGCGGTTGTTCACGCCCACGACGATGTAGCCTTGCTGGGCGAGCCACTGCGTCCAGGTGCTCCCGCTGAACGAGTTGTAGACCTGCTGCGAGCCCGGCCCCCCATAGATCGCGAACACCATGGGGTAGCGGTGGGTGGAGTCGAACGGCCACGGCTTGACGACCGAGATGTCGACGCGCGCCGAGTCACTCGTTGTGAACGTGAGCAGTTCGGGAGTCGAGTAAGCGTGCGTCGTGAGCCACTGGGTGACGCGTGCGTTGTCCTCGAGCTTCTTGAGAAGCTTCCCTCCCGTCGCCCACAACTCGACCTGCCGCGGCTGCCCGACGTTGGACCACCGGTCGATGTAGTACCGGGTATCGGGCGACATGTCGATCTGGTGAGTCCCGGCGGTCGTCGTGAGCCGCCGCGCGCCCTTACCGTCGAATCCGATTACGTAGAGTTGGCGCTCGAGCGGAGAGGCGGCCGTCGAGGTGTAATAGATGACGCCACGCGGTGCGTCCGTCCCCTCGATGCGGGTCACGCTCCAGCGCCCGCGGGTCACCTGATTGAGCAGTTTTCCGGAATAGTCGTAGCGGTAGATGTGCTGCCACCCGTCGCGGTCGGAGATCCACAGGAACTCGGGTCTTCCCGCCGGAAAGCTCATCAGGTCGTTGACACCCGCGTAGAAGTCGTACGCGTCGATCCAGGCGTCCGACTGCTGAGTGAACACAAGGCGGTGCCCGCCGGTCGTGACGTCGAAGAAGTACAGCTTGAGGAGATTCTGTGGCCGATTGAGCGTGAGGACGGCGAGGGTATCGGCGCGGCTCGTCCAATAGATGCGCGGGATGTAGAACTCGCCCGTCTCCCCGGGGTCGAGCCACACGCGCCGGCCGGAGTGGACATCGACCACTCCGATCTTCACCCGCGGGTTCGAGTCACCGGGCTGGGGGATCCGGATGTCGGTCCACTCGGGATGTCTGCCGGCGAAATCTGTGAACTGGTTCACGGGCTCGGCGCTCTCGTCCAGCTGCCAGAACGCGATGTGGCGGCTGTCGGGAGACCAGTTCCAAGCCTGGGCCATGCCGAACTCCTCCTCGTAGACCCAGTCGAAGTGACCGTTGTAGGTGGTGGGAGTGGCGTCGCTCGTCAACTGCGATTCCTTCCCGGCCGCGAAATCGTGGACGAACATATTGCCGTCGCGCTCATAGCCCATCATGCCGCCGTCGGGTGACAGCTCCGCGGTGCGCGCGCCGCGCGCCCCGAGGGCCAGCGAATGGTCCGCCAGCGTGTACACGAAGTAGTCCGAGGTGCCGGAGCGGCGGTACAACGGCTTGAACCGCGTCTGGAAGACGAGGTGCTTCGAGTCCCGCGCCCATTCGAACGACTGATACTCGAACGCGTCCGTGCTTCCCGGAAAGACGTGTCCCTTCGCCTGGAACAACAGGCTGTCCGTCCCGCTGGCAGGGTCATAGACACGAATCTCCTCGCCGCCCGAGTCGCTGCGCGCGATGAAGGAGTAGCGCCGGCCGCCGTCGATCCAGTTGACGTTGCGCGGCCCGGAGGCGCCGGCGAGCGAGCCGCCCGCGCGCAGCGCTTCCTCCAGTGAGGCGAACGTCGCCTTCTGCTGTGCGGGCAGCGCGAACGGAAGTGCGAGCAGGACGGCGAGGAGCGAGCGCGTGCGACTGAAACGCATGGTCGGTGACTCACGGACGAGGGTCGCTGAAAAGTAGCATTTGACGGCGGGCGGTGCCGCCGGTACTGTGGCCTCGAATCCGCCTCCCGGGGAGCAGCTCGATGCAACAGGTCAAAGGCTCGGTGCTCAAAGCCCGGCTCGCGTTCGTGGAGCAGCACGGCGGCATGGACGGGGTCGAGCGCGTGCTCGGGGCGCTGTCGGCGGAGGACCGAGCGGCGCTGCGCAACCTGGTGGCGATCCAGTGGTGCCCCTTCGAGCTGGGCCGCCGCCTCGACGACGCGATCGTGCAGGCGCTGGGGCACGGCAAACCGCAGTTCTTCGAGCGGCTCGGCGCCGCATCGGCCGAGACGAACCTGACCACGGTGCACAGGGCGTTTCTCGCTCCGGGGGACCCGCAGGCGTTTCTGGCGAAAGCCCCGCAGGTCTACAAACTCTATTACGACACGGGGCGCCGGGAATACGCGAAGACCGGACCGAACGAGGCAGTGCTCACGACGCTGGACGCCGAGACCTTCTCCGTGCCCGACTGTCTCACCGTCATCGGGTGGCACCGCAAGGCGCTGGAAATGTGCGGGGCGGCGAATGTGAAGATCGTCGAAGAGGAATGCCGCGCGCGGGGGGGCGCGGTGTGCCGCTATCGCGCTTCCTGGACGTGAGCCATCCCCCCCTCCTTGCGACCCTCGCGGGGCGCAGGCACGTTTGACCCCTTCAAATCGGCCCTTGTGGGAATTCTGCAACAGGGAGGGATTGTGAGTAAGCGTGCGTTGTTCGGAATGCTGGCGGTGATCCTCGCTGTGACGCTGGGGGCTCGAGATGCTCTGGCGCAGGCCCGGATGATCACCGGAAAGGTGACGAGCGCCCAGACGGGGGCTCCGATCGCCCGGGCGAACGTGTCGGTATTCGGCACGGTCGTCGTCACCCTGACCAACGATCAGGGCGAGTATTCGTTGTCCGCGCCGGCCGGGCAGGTCCGGGTGCTGGTGCGTGCCGTCGGGTTCAAGCGTCGCCAGGTGACCGTGACTGCCGATCAGCAGACGGCCGACTTTGCGCTCGACCAGGACGTGTTCAACCTCGAGGCGGTGGTCGTCACGGGACAAGCGACGGCTGTCGCCCAGCAGAACCTGGCCAACGCCGTCGCCACGATCGCGCCCGAAGCGCTCACCCGTGCGCCCACGCCGACGATCGAAAACGCGGTGCAAGGGAAAATTCCCGGCGCCCTGATCCAGGAGAACTCGGGCGCGCCGGGCGGCGGAGCCCAGATCACGCTGCGGGGCGTCTCCACCATCAACGGCAGCGTCAATCCGCTGATCGTGGTGGACGGGATGGTGATCTCGAACGACGTGATCGCCAGCAACATGAACGCAGTCACGGCGGCTGCGGGCGGCGGCAACGCCTCGAACCAGGACAACGCGGTCAATCGGCTGGCCGATCTCAACCCGGCTGATGTCGCGAACGTCGAAGTGCTGAAGGGCGCGTCGGCGGCGGCCATCTACGGATCGGAGGCCGCCAACGGCGTGATCATCATTACGACGAAGCGCGGCCAGACCGGCGCCCCGCGATTCACCATGACGCAGCGCTTTGGGCAGTTCCGCCTGGCCAACAAGCTCGGCCAACGGCGCTTCACCGACTCGGCAGACGCGGTGAGCGCGTTCGGACACGGCGCCATTGTGGGTCCGATCTGCCGCAATGGATGTCCGTTCTACGATTTCGAGCAGGAACTGTACGGCCTCCACACCCTGTCGTTCGAGACCGACGGCAGCATCAGCGGGGGCACAGACCAGACGAGCTACTTCATCTCAGGGCTCGTGAAACGCGATGGCGGGATCGCGCCGAACACGGGCTACGATAAGCAGTCAATCCGGGCCAACCTGGACCAGTTGCTGGGCAGCCGCTTCCATCTCTCGGTGAGCACCCAGCTGATCCACAGCCTGGCCAATCGCGGCATCTCGAACAACGACAACACGAGCACCAGCCCGTACCTGGTGTTCCCGTTCACGCCGAGCTTCTTCAATCTCGAGCCCAATGCGAATGGGGTGTATCCGTTCAACCCCTTCCCCGGCAACGGCAGCAATCCGCTGCAGACGCTCGCCTTGTTGAAGAACGCCGAGGACGTGTGGCGGGTGCTGGGCACGACCAAGCTCCGCATCGACGCGCTTACATCCGGGCCGCACCACCTCGAGTTCAATATCATGGGGGGGCTCGATTACTACGAGCAACAGAACGACATCCTGTCGCCCCCCACGCTCTATTTCGAGCCCGCCGATGGCCAGCCGGGCACGGTCGTGCTCGGCAAGGGATCAGACCAGCGGGTCAACCTGGTGGGGAGCGCGATCTACAATTACGCGCCGGCCTCGGGGAGCTACTCCGCGACGACATCCGCGGGCTTCCAGTACCAGGACTCGCACCTGAATCAGACCAACGCGGTAGGTCGCACGATCCTTGCCGGCCAGCAGAACATCAACCAGGCGACGACGATCGTAATCAACCAGGCGCAGACGCCGGTGCGCTCGGCCGGGCTCTACGCGCAGGAAGAAGTCCTGGCGCTCGACCAGCGCCTGCTCGTCACCGGCGGGGTCCGGGCGGACCGATCCAGCGTCAACGGCGATACCCGGAAGTTCTTCTACTTCCCGAAGTTCTCCGCTTCCTACCGGTTCCTGACTCCGGTATCGGGGCTGGATGAGGTGAAGATCCGCGGTGCCTTCGGCCAGACCGGTAATCCACCTCTGTTCGGCCAGAAGTTCACGCCGGAAGGGACCGGGGTGATCGGCGGCTTGTTCGGCACCGTGTCCGGCGCCAACGCCGGCTCGTCCGACATCAAGCCGGAGCGCCAGACCGAGATGGAAGGCGGCTTTGACGCGACGGTCGGCCACGAGTTCGCAACGTTCTCGTTCACCTACTACAACAAGACGATCACCGACCTCCTGCTCGTGGCGCGTGTCGCGCCCTCGACCGGCCGGACCAACCGTATCTTCAACGGCGGCAAGCTGCGGAACCTCGGACAGGAGATCGCGCTGTCGATCTCCCCGTTCCGCCGGCCGGACCTGAACTGGATCGCTCGCCTCACCTTCTCCCGCAACCGGAGCAAGGTCGTGGAGCTGCCGGTCCCGGCCTTCAACACCGGCGGGTTTGGCACGTCGCTGGGCGCGTTCCGCATCGAGCAGGGGAAGTCGGCGACACAAATCGTCGGCACCGAAGGTGTCGTGGGGGATGCGGAACCCAAGTTTCAGGCGACGGGCTCCAGCGACCTCACCTGGAAAAGGTGGAATTTCGGGTTCCTGTGGGACTGGAAAAAGGGTGGCGACATCATCAACCTGACCCAGCTGCTGTACGACGCCGGCAGCAACTCAGCGGACCAGATTCCCGCCGGTAACCAGCGTATTACGGACTGGGCGAACGGCAAGACGAAGATCTACGTGCAGGACGGGTCGTACCTGAAGCTGCGCGAAGTGACGCTCGGCTACGACTTGCCGGAGTCGCTGGTCGGTCACCTGTTCGGTGGGGTCCGCTACGCCAGGCTCAACGTGAGCGGGCGGAACCTGATCCGGATCACGCCTTACAAGGGGCTCGATCCGGAAGTGTCGAACTTCGGCAACCAGGCGATTGCGCGGAACATCGACGTCGCTCCGTTCCCGCCGAGCCGCAGCTTCTTCTTCTCGATCGACTTGGGGTTCTGACCATGAGACCGCTTCTGAATGCAGTTTCGGCCTTGTGCCTCGGTGGCGCGCTGGTCCTGAGCGCCTGCAACTTTGAAATCACGAATCCGAACTCGCCGACAGAGATCGGCAACGGCGCCGACGCGGCGCACGTCGCGGCCGCGATGGAAGGGATGCTCATCGCGGCGCGCGGCGACGTTCCCAACTGGATTCTGAAAGCCGCCATCCTCGGCCGGGAAGGGTATCGCATCGACCCGGCAGACCCGCGCTTCGTCTCCGAACTCATCACGGCGCCGAAGCTCGATCCCTCGAACGGTGCCTTCGGCGGCGGCCAGTGGGTGGCTGAGTACGCCGCGATCCGCAGCGGCTACAACGTGCTGAACGTCATCGGTACCGCACTGATCAGCCCCGAGCAGCAGGAAGGGGTGAGCGGCTTTACGCAGACGCTGCAGGCGTATGCGTACATGATGGTGCTCTTCGCGCACACCGAGGACTCCATCCCAATCGACGTCAACCGGCCGCTCACCGCTCCCCCCGCGCCGTTCGTCACCAACACGGCGGCGTGGGACCACGTCGTCAGCCTGCTCGACTCGGCGAAGACGCACCTGCTGGCCGCAGGCGGGACGTTCTTCTTCTCGCTCCCCCCCGGATTGGCAGGCTTCGATACGCCGGCGGGGTTTCTGAAACTGAATCGTGCGCTGCTGGCGCGTGCAGACCTCTACCGCGCCAGCGAGTTCACGTGTGCCACGTGCTACGACGACGCGCTGACAGCGTTGGGCGAGTCGTTCGTGGATACCACAGCCTCGCTCGACCTGGGCGCGTATTTCGATTTCAGCGCCAATTCGGGCGATGCGACCAACGGCCTGTCACAGCTGCCATCGTCCGCCATCAACCTGGTGCACACGTCGCTGCGCGACAGCCTGGCCGTCAACGGTGGGAGCGATAACCGCTATACCGCCAAGATCACCAGCCGCGGTGGCGCGCTCTGTGATCCGCTCGCACCTGCACGGTGCTCGGACCTGGCGTGGATTCGGTACCCGAGCATCTCGTCGCCGATTCCGATCATTCGCAATGAGGAGCTGATTCTGATCCGCGCCGAGGCGAACAACAACAGGACCGCACGAAACCCTGCGGCGGCAGCGGCTGATATCAACTTCATCCGCGTGCACTCGGGCGGGCTCGCCGCCAACGCCGCGCTCGCCGGCGCGACACAGTCGGCCGTCGAAGACGAGATTCTGATCCAGCGGAAGTATTCGCTGCTCTACGAGGGCATGCGCTGGGTGGATATGCGGCGTACCGGCCGCATCGGCCAGATCATCAAGGACCTGCCGACGGACAACGTCTTCAGCACCTTGCCGGTGAATTCCTTCGAGGCGCAGTCGCGGCAGTAGTCCTTGCTGTGCAGAATGTGACACCGCCGGGCGGCCGCCAGCCGTCCGGCGGTTTTGTCTTCCGGGTGCCGCTCAGAACACGGTGAGTACGGCTACCCGTCCTCCCATATCGTCGGGGACGCTCGGCACACCGTCCGGGACCTGCCAGGCCACGCCGTCGACGAAGACGACAAACCGATGCAGCCCTGGACCCAGCGGGATGGAGGACTCCCACACGTCAGCTCCGACGTGTTCGAGCGGAGCGGGAGTCCATGCGTTCCAGTCGCCTGCGACTGCGACGACCTGCGCATCGCGTTGATTGACCCGAAAGACGACCGCCCCGTCGCGTCGCACCGCACTGAACCTTGGAGTTCGAGCCAACGTCTTCGAGGGAACGGTCTGGGAACGACGGTGGATTCGCAATCCGACGGTCAGGAACCCGCTCGCGGGGAATCCCTGATAGGGGTCCGGGAGGACGTTGCCCCCTACCGCCTCGAGGGACAATGTGTTCGACAGCCGTACCTCGGCAGCCACCAATGCGGCCGCCCTCGATACGTAGACCTGACTCAGCCGCGCCGAACCGCTCAGGCGAGCCTCGACCCGACCGCTGCGCAGCGCCAGCCCGCCACTCACGTCCGTAAACCAGGCGTCGAGGAACCGCGTCGGCTCCGCGGCGGCGAAGAACTGGAGGCGGCCCGGAGACTCCTGCCACCAGCCCCGCAGGCGCGCACGCCAGGCAGTGACCGGGACTTGGTGGACGATCCAGCCCGATGCCGGTCCTACGGCCACGGCCGCGCCCCACCGCGGCTCGACCAGCAATCCTTCCACTCCGAGTTGTGCGGCTCCACTGGCGGGACTCGACCCGCTGGTCGCGCCGAGGAGTTGGGCCTCTGCGGCCAGGCGCCACCGCCCGACGAGAGGCGAGGTCTCGACACGCGCCGAGAGATGTCCCTCCTGGGCAGTGCCATCACCTGATGGGAGCGCCGCGAGTGTGCCGCCCAAGGCCAGATCGCGACCAGGGCTCCGGAGCGACAGTGCCGGGCCGAGCCAAAGGGCGCCCACCGATGTGCCACCCGGAAAGCGCACCGTGCCGAGTCCAAGACCCAACGACGCGTCCGTTTGCGCCCGAACCACCGCGGAGGGGGCGAGGAGTAGTAAGCCAGCGAGGAGTGCGGCGAGCCGTCCGGACATTGAGCCCGCAAAATACGAAGGGGCGCAGGTATCTGCGCCCCTGGAATGGCTCCTGACCGTCCGGTCTCGCCTATGCCGCCGTGACGATGGCCTCGGCTTGACGACGGGTCAGGCTCGTAAGCCAGGCGAGGACCGTGATTTCGCCCGGAACGAACCGGTCGGCCAGGCTGAAGGCCTGGCGAAATGCTTGCGCGACAGCCACTTCGGCCTGCACCGGATCCCGCAGGATCCCGATCGCGACGGCATAGGCTGTGCGCTCATGCCGGACCCTGAGCTCCTGCAGGGCCGAATCATCCTTTGAGGCCATGCGCGCGACGAGTTCGCGATCGGGATGCAGCCGTCGTTCGGTGGTTGAGTCAAGCACGGGGGGTCTCCTTGCCTCATGGACACACAATTGGGGCCGGGGTGAAGATCACCGGATGGGGAGGGTGGTAACGCAACGCGCATGAGTCGTATCGACAGGGCGTTACTGCCAGGCCCGACCAGGCATCTTCAGGACGGTTGCCGGGAGCGCCCCGGCCTCCTAGCATCCCGCGGGATGCGCGTGACCCAAGGGGACCGGGTGGAGCGAACGGCGGAGCCATCCGACGGGGCGGTCGTTCGAGCGGTGCTGACGGGGGACGTGGAGCAGTATTCCGTCCTCGTGAGGCGGTACCGGGATCGCTACGCAAGATATGCGAGCAGGATGCTGGGCTCGCTGGACGCTGCCGAAGATGCGGTGCAGGACGCGTTGATTCGCGCGTTCGATCAGTTGAAGCAGTGCCGGGACCCCGACAACTTCGCGGGGTGGTTCTTTCTGATCCTGCGCAACCGCTGCTTCGCCGAACGGCGCAGGCACAAGCGGGTGGACGGGCTGGAGCATGCCGAGGAGTTGGCGGTTCCGGATGTCTCGCTGGCATCGCTGGAAAGGGCGGAACAGGCCCGCTCCCTGGAGCGGGCGTTGCTCCAATTGACGCCAGAGCAACGGGAAGTCTTCGTCCTGAAGCATGTCGAAGAGTTGTCGTACGATGAGATCAGCGCACGAGTGGGCACAGGCGTAGCGGCACTGAAGATGCGGATGCATCGAGCCTACGATCGGCTGCGAGAGCTGCTGAGGGAGACGCGATGAGCCAGGCATTTGATCCCCGCGTGAAGCAGGTGCTGGACGGCGAGAGGCCGGCCGGCGACTTGCCGTTGGCGCTGCGCGCGGAAGCGGAGGCGGCTCAGCGGGTGCTCGCGGCCCTGGATCGTCGGGAGGTGTCGCTGTCGCCGCAGCTCGATGCGCGGGTGATGGCGGCGGTGCGCCGTCGCGCCGCATCGCCGCGTCGTCGCGCGTGGCGGTGGTTTACCGCTCCTAGCGTGCCTCCGTGGGGGCTCGCCGCTGCGGCCGCGGCAGCCTTCGTTGCTTTCCTTCTGCTTTTCCGGCCGGCGTCCGTCGGCAGTCCGGGGGCGGCCTCCCCCCTTGCGACGGCCGCCGGTCCGGAAAGCGTCTACGTGAGATTCGTGCTCACTGCGCCGACCGCCCAGCACGTGGCCCTCGCCGGCACGTTCAACCGCTGGGACCCGAGTGCGACGCCGCTCACGCGCGTAGGGGCAGAAGGAACTTGGATGGTGACCGTGCCCCTCACCGCAGGGCAACACCAGTATGCGTTTGTCGTGGACGGCCAGCGTTGGGTTCCGGATCCCGCCGCGCCCAAAGTAGATGACGGGTTCGGCCGCAAGAACAGCGTGGTCAGCGTCACCCCCACGCAAGGGCGGGTGCTATGAATCGCGCGTTCATGTTGCTCGGCCTGACGGCTTTCACGGCCCCGGCACTGGTCGCGCAAGAGGATGTGGCGGCGCGCCTCCAGGGAAGGGTGCCGCCGGCCGTCGCCGCCGCGGTGTCTGCGCTGATCGATACCGCGCGGGCTCGTGGGCTGCCCGGCACGCCACTGGTCGACAAGGCCCTCGAGGGGGCGGTGAAGGGCGTCCCGGCGGAGCGCATCGTACCGGCGGTGCGCACGGTGCTCGACCAGCTGAACGCTTCCGCAAATGCGCTGCACGACGCCGGGATCGCGAATCCCAGCGACCAGGCCGTCGAGGCCGGCGCGTTCGCCATCGCCGCCGGGATGACCGTGTCGGACGTAGCGGCGATCGCGGGCACCGCAAACCAGGGTCATCCCGCCGCTGTGGCGCTGCAGGTCGCTGGAGCGCTTGCCGCGCTCGGCGTCCCACGTCCCGAGACCGTCGGGCTGGTGCGGGCGGAGATTCAGTCCGGCCGTCCGCTGGGCGATCTCGTGAGCCTTCCAGGCCAGGTCCAGGCCGCGATGGCCGGCGGAGCCCTGCCGGCGGCTGCAGCGGCCGGGCTCGAACGTGCTGCGGCGGCGCATCAGACCACTCCGCCTCGAGGTCAGGGGAAGGGGCCGGTAAACCCTCATAAGCCCTGAACTCTAGCCTCCGGTAGGCGTTACTCGGCACGCGGGTTGGGGCTCTTTAGGACAAGAGCAGCCAACCCTTTTGCGTGGAGCCGGACAACACATGCGAATGCCGAAATACCTGGCACTGACCCTGGCGGCTGGCCTCGTGGCCTGCGAGGGCACCGCCGGACCGCAGATGAGCCATGTCTTCGTGCGCCTGACGGACGCCCCCGCTGGCGTCACTGCGGCGTCGGCGTGGATTTCCACGGTGTATCTGATCGGTGGCGACGGAACCTCGCGCGACACCATCACCACCGGCCCCTCAACCGAGTACGACCTGCTGTCGCTTCAAGGCGGCGTCACGGATCTGCTGGGGGATAAGACAATTCCTGCCGGCGACTACGACCAGTTGCGCCTGGTGGTCGACTCGGCGATGGTACTCCTCGATGGAGAGACGACCCCCCGAGTCCTCAAAGTACCGAGCGGCATGCAGACAGGGATCAAGGTCGAGTTTGGTGGCCCCGTTCACATCCTGCCGGGTCGGACGGATCTGCTGGTGGACTTCGATGTCTCGCGCAGCTTCATCATCACGGGTCCGACTCCGCCGCGGCAGGTGCTGTTCAAGCCGGTTATTCACGGCGTCGTGACCGATCAATCGGGTTCGATTTCCGGCACATCGAATCCGCCGGCGGCCTTGGGACTGGTGTTCGCCATCATTGGGACGGATACCGTCACGACTGATAGCGCGGATGCCACGACCGGCGCGTACTCGCTGCCGTTCCTGCCTGCTGGGACCTACAAGGTGCTCGACAGCACGACGGTCAGCGGCTTCACCTCGAAATCTGCCACAGTGACCTTGAGCGCCGGCCAGCACGCCACGCAGGACTTCACCCTGCAGTAGCCCGTACCCGGGTCGGACTCCCATGGAGCGGGCGGACGGGTGTTAACGTCCGCCCGCTTCTCGTTTGTGGAGAGATGGCGTCTGGTTCGCTAGATTCCCCGCCCCATGACCCTCTCACACACTCTCGGGTTTCCCCCGCTCGGCGCCGCGCGCGAGCTGAAGCGCGCTACTGAAGGCTACTGGAGCGGTAAGGTGTCCCGCTCCGACCTGCTCCGCACTGGCGCCGATTTGCGTGCGCGTCACTGGCGGCTGCAACGCGAGGCCGGAATCGACCTCCCGCCGTCGAACGACTTCTCCTTCTACGACCGCATGCTCGACACCTGCGCCCTCGTCGGGGCGGTGCCGCCGCGCTACGGCTGGAGCGGGCGGGACGTCGATCTCGACACCTACTTCGCGATGGCGCGGGGTGTCCAGCAGAAGGGTCGGGACGTGACGGCGATGGAGATGACGAAGTGGTTCGACACCAACTACCACTACATCGTCCCTGAGATGGTACGTGACCAGGCGTTCCGTGTCTCCTCCTCGAAGCCGGAAGAGGAGTTCTCGGAGGCACTGGCACTGGGCATCCGCACTACGCCGGTGCTCATCGGCCCGCTGACCTTCCTGCTGCTCGCCAAGTCAAAAGGCTCGGGCTTCGATCGCCTCGACCTGCTCGACGATCTGCTGCCGGTGTATGCCGAGGTCCTGCAGAAGCTGGGGAAGGCAGGCGCGGAGTGGGTACAGGTGGACGAGCCGTGCCTCGCGCTCGACCGCACGCCGGCCGAACTCGAGCGCTACCGTGCGGCGTACGGATTCCTGGCCGAGCGCTCCGGATCCGCGAAGATCCTGCTGGCGACGTATTTCGCCGGACTGGACCAGAACGCTGCCACCGCACTCGCCCTGCCGACGCACGGTTTGCACGTCGACCTGGTACGGGCGCCGGGGCAATTGGACGCGTTGCTCGAACGGTGGCCGGCGGGTCGGGTTCTGTCCGCGGGTGTCGTGGACGGCCGCAACATCTGGCGTGCCGATCTTGAGGCAGCGCTGTCGCTGCTCGAGCGGGCCGCGGCCAAAGTGGGCACCGACTACCTGTGGGTCGCACCGTCCTGTTCGCTGCTGCACGTACCGATCGATCTGGAGCTGGAAACGGCGCTCGATCCGGAGATCAAGCCCTGGCTCGCCTTCGCCACACAGAAGCTGGGAGAAGTGACGGTGCTCACGCGCGCGGTCCGCGAGGGACGTAGTGCCGTGAAGGAGGCGCTGGCCGAGAGCCAGCGGGCCATGGCCTCGCGCCGGGCTTCCCCGCTTACCCTGAACGCCGTCGTACGGCAACGCGCGGCCACGGTGCAGGAACGCGATCTCCGTCGGACGGCGCCGTACGCCGATCGCCGCCGCCGTCAGCTCGAGCTGCCGCGCTATCCCACGACCACGATCGGCTCGTTCCCCCAGACCCCGGAGGTGCGCGCAGCGCGGCGTCGCTTGACGGACGGGCAGATGACCGAGGCCGAGTATGATCGATTCATCGAGGATCAGATCGCGAAGACGCTGAAGCTGCAAGAGGAGATCGGCCTCGACGTGCTGGTCCATGGGGAGTTCGAGCGGAACGACATGGTCGAGTACTTCGGCGAGCAGTTGACCGGATTCGTCTTTACCCAGCACGGGTGGGTGCAATCCTACGGCACGCGGTACGTCAAGCCGCCCATCATCTATGGCGATGTGGCGCGCCCCGGACCGATGACGGTGCGCTGGTCGCGGTTCGCCCAATCGAAGACCAGGCGACCGGTGAAGGGGATGCTCACGGGCCCAGTGACGATCCTGCAGTGGTCTTTTGTGCGCGACGACCAGCCGCGGAGCGACACAGCGCGGCAGTTGGCGCTCGCGATCCGTGAGGAGGTCAAGGATCTCGAGGCGGCCGGGATCCGCATCATCCAGATCGACGAGCCGGCGTTACGGGAAGGAATGCCGCTGCGTCGTGCCGAGTGGCCAGCCTACCAGGATTGGGCGGTGAACGCGTTCCGCCTCGCGACGAGCGGGGTGGCGGACGCGACCCAGATCCATACGCACATGTGCTACAGCGAATTCAACGACGTCATTCAGGTGATCGCGAGGATGGACGCGGACGTTATCTCGATCGAGAACGCGCGATCGGGATCGGAGTTGGTGCGGGCGTTTGAGCAGTATCACTATCCCAATGAGATCGGGCCGGGTGTGTACGACATCCACTCGCCGCGCATACCGGCGGTCGAGGAGATCGTGACTGCGCTACGGGCCCTCGGGACAGTGCTCGACGAGCGTCAGATCTGGGTCAATCCCGACTGTGGGTTGAAGACGCGGGGATGGGAGGAGACGCTGCCGGCCTTGCGGAATATGGTGGCCGCGGCGCGCGAACTGCGGGAGGTGGGAAGGGGGAAGGGGGAGGGTTAGGTCTTGCCCAGCCCCTTATACTTGGGCCATGGCCTCTTCTGAGATCCGGATCACCGCCGAGCCGGTGGACCAACGGCGCTGCAAGTTCCTTGTTGACCGGCCCGTCTACCAGGGCGTGCGGCGCTTTGCGTCTCGAGCCGAGGCTCCAGGCTCGCCGCTCGCCGAAGCCCTGTACGCGATCCCCGGCGTCAGCGAAGTCATCGTATCGGCCAATCTCGTTACGGTGGTGAAGGACACCGACGACCCCTGGCAGGCGATGGGCAAGTCGGTGGGAGCGGCGATCCGTCAGGCGCTCGCCGGCGAAGCCCCGGCCGTGGTCGAGAAGGCCGCCGCGACGAGCGCTGGCCGCCTCTCCGACGACGAGTTGTATGAACGCGTCAACGACCTGTTCGAGCAGCAGGTCAACCCGATGGTCGCCCGTCATGGAGGGCGCGTCGAGCTGATCGACGTGCAGGACGCCGTCGTGCTGTTGCGCATGGGCGGCGGTTGCCAGGGATGTGGCATGGCCAGCGTCACCCTGCGCCAGGGAATCGAAGGCATTGTCATGGAGCACCTACCGGAAGTGAAAGGCATCGTGGACGTCACGGATCATGCTTCCGGCGCCAACCCCTACTTCGCCTCCGCCAAGAAGTAGCCTGCCCCGCCTCCTGCTGTTGCTCCCGACCGCCACGTACCGGACGACCGCGTTCGTGGAGGCGGCGCGCCGGCTGGGGGTCGATCTGACGGTCGCGTCCGAGGAGCCGAGCACTTTCGAAGCATCCCGGCCCGACGCCCTGCTCACCCTGGAGTTCTCCCATCCCACGCGTGCCGCGGACCAGGCGCGCGCATTCGCGACACGCCACCAGGTCGACGGCGTGCTGGGTGTGGACGACGACACCGTCATCGTCGCGGCGGAGATCGCCCGCGCGCTCGGCCTCGCCGGCAACGACGTAGCGGCGGTGGAAGCCGCGCGGGACAAGTATCGCCAGCGTGTGCTCATGCAGCAGCATGGGGTAGCGATCCCTTCGTTTCAGCTCCACCGACTCGACGAAGACCTGGAGGGGATCGCCCGCAGCGTCGCCTATCCCTGCGTCGTCAAGCCGCTGCGGCTGTCCGCCTCGCGCGGCGTGATACGCGCCGACGATCCTCGCGCGTTTGTGGACGCTGTGCAGCGACTGGCCGCGATCCTCAAACAACCCGACGCGGCGGCGTGCGCAGACGCCGCCGCAAGCTTCCTCGTGGAGCAGTACGTCCCGGGTGTCGAAGTCGCTCTCGAGGGTCTGCTCACGAGCGGCGCACTACATGTGTTGGCCCTATTCGACAAACCGGATCCGCTCCAAGGGCCGTTCTTCGAAGAGACGATCTACGCCACGCCGTCCATGCTTCCCGCTGCGACGCAGCGGGCGCTGCGGGATACGGCGGCTCACGCGGCGCGGGCGATCGGACTCACGCGGGGACCGGTTCACGCCGAGCTGCGCTGGAATGAGCGCGGGCCCTGGCTGATCGAACTCGCGGCACGGCCCATCGGGGGGCGATGTGGCGCGGCACTGCGCTTTCAGGACGGCGCGACCCTCGAGGAGGTGGTGATTCGCGAGGCGCTGGGGTTGCCGCTCGGGTCCCTGTCGCGCGAGGACGCAGCCTCCGGCGTGATGATGATTCCGGTACCAGGCGCCGGGATCCTGCGGGAAGTGCGCGGCGTGGCCGAGGCGCGTGCGGTCCCCGGCGTCGAAGACGTGGTCATCACGGCGCACCGGGGCCAGGCGCTCGTCCCGTGGCCCGAGGGCTCCCGCTATCCCGGATTCATCTTTGCCCGCGGCCGGGCACCTGCGGAAGTGGTGTCGGCGCTGCGTGCGGCGCACCGGCGGCTCACGTTCGTGCGAGACCGGCAAACCGACTGAGCGATGCGCTTCCCGCTCCCGCGTGATGCGTGGCCGCACCTCGCCGACGGTGACGCGACGCGGCGCGCGCAAATCGCCGTGTACTCGATCGTCCTGCTCCTCGCCATCGCCGAAGTCGTGCGGTCTCTTGGCCGGCAGCACGCGGTCATCTTCGAAGGGTATGTGCAAGTCGGCGATCTCGTCCTTGCGGGCGGCGATCCCTACAGCCTCCGTCTCAATACCTGGCCGCCCTTCTTCTTCTTTGTCGGGGGCGGGTTGTCGCTGCTGGCGAAGGTCTCGCCGACGATCGCGCTTCTGCTGTGGCAGATCGGCGATGTGCTCGCGATCTGGGGCTGCTGCCGGTTGTCGGCGCGGTTGTTCGCGCCCGACGACCGAGGCCCGACGTTCTGGCCGCGCGACGGCGAGCTGGCATTCGGCTCGGCGGACGTTCTGGTGCCGTTCCTCATGACGGCGCGGCTGTTCCAGGAGCACGTTCAGCACACCCAGATCAACGCGCAGATCCTGTTCCTCGTGCTGCTCGCCTTCACCCTGTTCCGGGAACGGCGCATGGTGGTTGGTGGACTGTCCCTCGCCGTAGCGGCGAGCACGAAGGCCGTTCCCGTGCTGTTGCTCCCGTACCTCCTCTACAAACGGGCATGGCGCGCACTCGGCTGGACGGCGGCCTTCTTGCTGGTGCTGAACATCGCATTGCCGTCGGTGGTGTTCGGTCCCGCGCGGATGCTCGCCGACTGGCGCACGTGGCGGGCGGTTGCAGCGCGCGAGACCGCCGACCCGACGCCCCACTTCATGAATCAATCATTTCCCGCGGCGCTGAAGCGCCTGTTCACCAACGCGGGGAGCGCCCGAGATCCGATCCACTACGCGGTGAGCGATTGGTCCACACGGGGCGTGCAAACGCTGTTCGTCGCGTCCGCGCTGGCAGCCGTGGTCGGCTTGGCGTATCGCTTTCGCCGTCATCCGCGCGATTGGAGCGACCCGCGTACGGCCGCGGAGCTGGCGATCCTGCTGGCGGCCATGGTCGTGGTGGATCCGCTGGCGTGGAAGGCGCACTACGTCGTGCTCATCGTGCCGTATACGTTCGCGTGGTGGGCGCTGCGCCGTCTCCCCGGAGATGCCCCGGGCCGGAGGTGGCGTTGGGCGCTCTGGTGGGGGAGCTTCACGTGCATCACGCTCAGCGCGCCCGCGGTGGTCGGTGCGCACTGGCGGGACGTGCTGGAATCGCTCAACATCATCCTGGTCGGGGCCCTACTGCTCCTGGGGCTGGCCGTCTCCCTGGTGGGCGCTCCCAGAATAGCTTGGGAATCTAAGTGACCCGGTCGCAGCGTCTTACTCAAGAGGAAGAGCGCAGCCTCCTCGCACGCCTTCGCTCGCGCGAGGAGGCCGCATTGGCGGAGCTGTACGACCGCCTGGCGCCATGGGTGCTGGGGGTCGCGCACCGCATGCTCGGCGATGCCGACGAGGCCGAGGAGGTGCTGAGCGACGTATTCGTGCAGGTGTGGCGCCGCATCGACCAACATGATGCGCAGCGCGGGCCGCTCACGCCGTGGGTGCTGTCGATCGCCCGCAACCGCGCGCTGGACGCGTTACGCCGGCGTGGGCGGTGGCGGCGCAAGGCACAACTGGTCGAGACCGAGTCGCGCGTAGGTGGCGACGAGCCGGTGGCCTCGGCTGACCTCGCGGAGGCGTCGGTGCCCGGATGGCCGGTGCATCGGGCGGTGCACGAGGCCCTCGCGGCGCTCCCGGAGGAGCAGCGCCGGGTCGTGCTGCTGGCCTACTTCGACGGGCTGTCGCATTCGGAGATCGCGCAGCGCACCGGAGATCCGCTGGGAACGGTGAAGACACGGTTGCGGCTGGCGCAACAGAAACTGGAGGAGAGCTTGCGATTCCTGAAGGACTGGACGGAATGAGCGACTGGCTGGGGATGGCGGTCACTCCTCGGCGCCCGAGGCCGGAGCTGAAGGATCGAATCCTGGCCCAGGCGTTCGCAACGCGGCGGCGTCCGATGGCGTGGCCGCTCGCAGTCGCTGCGGCCCTGGTGCTCGCGGTTGCGGGCGGCGGGCTGTTGTGGCGCCGTGTCGCGACGCTCCAGTCCGACCTCGCCGCGACGCGCGACACGCTCAGCCTGCTGCGGCTGCCGGGCAGCCGCGTGATCCCGGTGCCGGTCGTCATCGCCGGCCGGCCCGGCCAGCTCACGATCTTCACCGACAGCCTCTCGGGCCTCTGGCTCGTCTCCTGCCACAACTTCACCCCCAACGCTCCGGGCGAGGCCTATCAGTTGTGGTTCGTGACGCAACAGGGGATGCGGCCGGCCGCGTTGATGGCAATGGACCAGTCGACGCCGATGGTGCTGAGCTTCGACACGCCGGAGGGAGCCGGCAAAATCACGGGAATGGCGATGAGCGTCGAGCCGCGGGAGGGGTCGGTCGAGCCGAAGGGCCCGATGCTGTTTCACGTCAGCCTGTAACGCTACGCTCCCCGTGCGAGCTCGTGCACCGTCACGAGCTCCACGATCTTCAGCTTCCGCTTGCCCATCGGCAGCGTGATGGACACCGTCTGACCGACCTTGCCGCCGAGCAGCGCCTTACCGAGAGGTGACGCCATCGACACCGGCATCTCGACGGCGCCGTCGTCACCCTCGATGAACTCCCCCAGCGTTAGGGCGTAGATCTCCTTCGCTTTCGTCTCCACGTCCTGCACCGTTACCCGCGAGCCGAACCCCACACTGTCCTTCGGAATGTCCTTGTCGGACACGTCGGACAATTTGGACAGGCGCAGGCGCAGGTGGTGCACGCGCGCCTGGGCGAATTGCTGGCGCTCGAGCGCGGCCTTGTACTCCGAGTTCTCGCGCAGGTCGCCATGGGCGCGCGCCTTCTCGATCTCCTTCGGGAGAACGAAGGAGATCTCGTGGTTGAGGCGTTCGACCTCAGCCTGGAGGCGGGCTTTCAGTTCGTCGAGCATGGCGCGAGGGATGGAAACTAGGGGACAGAGCGCCCTGATGCCACTACTGGTGGGACATCGCCTCACCGGGCGACATTTCTTCCTGGTGAACGGCCTCCTCGAGCTTTCCAAGCCTCGCATCACGCAGCTCGTGGTGTTGACCGCCGCCGCGGGCTACTACCTCGGCCTGCGCGACGCCTTCGAGTTCCCCGTGTTCGTGGCGACAATCCTCGGCACCGCCCTCGTCGCGTCAGGGACCAATGCGTTCAACATGATCCGTGAACGCGCGGTGGATGCCCGGATGCGCCGTACCAGCCGCCGACCCCTGCCCAGCGGGCGGGTATCGCTGCGGGCGGCGATGGCGTTTGGGGCGATCACGGCCGCCATGGGGATCGGTGTTCTCGCGTGGCGGGTGAATCTGCTCACGGCGGCGCTCGCGGCCCTGACGCTCGTGAGCTATGTGTGGCTCTACACGTCGCTGAAACGGCGCAGCACGTTGAACACGCTGGTGGGTGCAGTCCCCGGCGCCCTCCCGGTGCTGGGCGGGTGGACGGCCGCGGGCGGCGCGCTCGACGCCCCCGCCTTCGCGCTGTTCTGGACCCTCTTCCTGTGGCAGCTGCCGCACTTCCTTGCCCTCGCCTGGATGTACCGCGAGGACTACCGCAGCGCGCAGCTCAAGATGCTGTCGGTGGACGACGTCGACGGGCGACGCACGGCGCGCATGGCTCTGCTCTATGCCGTAGCGCTGCTCCCAGTGAGCTTGCTCCCGACGATGCTCGGCGTCACGGGCACCGTCTACTTCTGGGGCGCTCTCGCGCTCGGTCTGGCGTACGCGGGCACCGGCGTGTTCATGCTGGGGGACGTGAACCGGCGGGCCTGGTGGGTATTCCTCGCGTCCATCATCTATTTGCCCGCGCTGCTGACGCTCGCGGTGCTCGACAAGGTCAGAGTCTGACCATGAGGTCGCTGGAAGCGCTCACCCTGGCGGCCTTGGGGTGCACTGCGCAGCGCGTGGGGGGCGGCGCGGCCCCGGTCACCGCGCTCTCGCTCCGGTCGCAGACCAGCGGTACCACGGCGTTGTTGCAGGCGGTGAGCGCGCCGAGCGAGCGGATAGCGTGGGTCAGCGGGCACTCGGCGGCGGTGTTGCGGACCGTGGACGGCGGCGCGACCTGGGAGCAGGTCATCGTGCCGGGAGCCGCCGCGGACTCGCTGCAGTTTCGCGACGTGCACGCGGTGGACGGCAACGTGGCCTACGTCCTCGCTGCCGGCCCTGGCAGCCGCTCGCGCATCTACAAGACCACGGACGGCGGCCGCCGCTGGCAGCTGCAATTCACCAATGCGGATTCGAGCGCCTTCTACGATTGCTTCGCCTTTTGGGACCGCTCGCACGGCATCGTGTTCAGCGACGCAGTGTCAGGGCATTTCGTGATCCGGGTGACGCTGGATGGCGGGGCACACTGGACGCCGGTGGCAGCGGACGCCCTGCCTCCCGCGCAGGCTGGGGAGGGGGCGTTCGCAGCGAGCGGCACCTGCGTTGCGACGCTCGGCCTGGGCAGCGCGTGGATCGGTACCGGAGCGTCGGATACCGCTCGGGTACTTCGCACACGCGACGGCGGACGTACCTGGGAGGTGGCGCCGACGCCGATCGCGGGAGGACGCTCGTCGGGCATCGCCACGCTTGCGTTCCGCGACTCACTTCACGGGATCGCCCTGGGCGGGGATGTCGCCGACCCGACCGCGCGGAGCGACAATGTGGCCGTCACGGCGGACGGTGGCCGGACGTGGCGCGTGGGTGGCCGACCGCGTTTCAGCGGGGCAGTCTATGGGGCGGCGACGGTCCCTGGCCATCCGGGATGGGTCGTCGCCGTCGGTCCAAAGGGGCTCGATTATTCGACCGACGACGGAGCTACGTGGAGGACTCTCGACACGCTGGCATACTGGAGCGTGGGATTCGGGTCGCGAGAGAGGGGGTGGGCAGTGGGGCCGCGAGGAAGGATCACGGAAATTCAACTGCCCTGAACCCCTGTCTGTCCGCCCGTCAGCTTCGAATCAGTGCCTTCGCCTGCTCCACCAACCTTTCCACGGTCAATCCGAATTCCCTGTAGATCCGCTGATAGGGTGCTGACGCTCCGAATCGGTCGATCCCCAGGATCACCCCGTGCTCGCCGACCCACCGATACCACGGCTGCGGCACCGCTGCTTCGATGGCGATGCGTCGCGTGACGGCAGGGGGGAGCACCTCATCACGGTAGCTCTGCGGCTGTCGTGCGAAGTACTCGAGACAGGGCATGCTGACGACGCGCGCGCGGACCCCCTCTTGTGAGAGGCGCTCGAAGGCGCCAAGGGCGATTTCCACCTCCGAGCCGGTCGCGAGGAGAATCAGCTGGGGCCCACCTCCGGCCGCTTCCGCGAGCACGTACCCGCCGCGGTGCAGCCCGGCGGCAGCTGCGTGCGTGGTGCGATCGATCACCGCAACCTTCTGGCGTGTGAGCACCAGCGCGACCGGTCCCTGCTCGTGACGTATCGCGGCCCGCCACGCCTCCGCCGTTTCGGTGGGGTCGGACGGACGGATCACCGTCATGTTCGGGATGGCGCGCAGAGCGGCGAGCTGCTCGATCGGCTGATGCGTCGGGCCGTCTTCTCCCAGGCCGATCGAGTCGTGGGTGAAGACGTAGATCACCTTGATGTGGGCGAGGGCAGCGAGCCGAATGGCAGGCCGCATGTAGTCCGAGAAGATCAGGAACGTCCCGCCGTACGGGATGAACCCCCCGTGATAGGCGAGGCCGCTCAGTACCGCCCCCATCGCATGCTCGCGCACGCCGAAATGGAAGTTGCGCCCGGTGACGACGCCGGCGGCGAAGTCCTCCGCCCCCCTGATATGGGTCAGGTTCGAGCCGGTGAGATCCGCCGATCCCCCGACCAGCTCGGGCAGCCGGGGAGCGATCGCGTTCAGGACCTTCCCTGAGGCCGCCCGCGTCGCCTGGGCGTCCACCGCCCCGAACGCAGGCAGCGCCGCGTCCCAGTCCTCGGGGAGCCGCCCCGCAAGCCGCCGCTCGAGCTCCGCCGCGAGGTCCGGGTGCGCCGTGCGGTAGTCGGACCAGCGCGTCTGCCACTCAGCGTGCAGCAGCGCCCCGCGTTGCCTGGCGCGCCGCCACTCGGCGAGCGCCTCTTCGGGAACGAAGAACGGCTCCAGGGACGGCCAGCCGAGGGCCTGTTTCGTGAGCTTCACTTCTGCCGCGCCCAGCGGGGCACCGTGCGCTTCGGCGGTGTCCTGCTTGTTGGGGCTGCCATAGCCGATGTGGGTGCGCAGGATGATGAGCGAGGGGCGGTCGGTGGCGGCCTGGGCGTGTCGGATGGCATGGTCGATGGCCTCGAGGTCATTGCCGTCCGTGACGTGCTGGACGTGCCAGCCGTAGGCTTCGAACCGCTGGGCGGTATCGTCGGAAAACGTGAGGTCGGTGGCGCCGTCGATGGTAATGCGGTTGTCGTCGTAGAAGCCGATCAGCTTGCCCAGCCGCAGGTGGCCGGCGAGCGAGCACGCCTCGTGGCTGATCCCTTCCATCAGATCGCCGTCGGAGGCGAGGAAGTACGTCCAGTGATCGACAACGGCGTGGCCGGGCCGGTTGAACAGGGCGGCGAGCTGCGCTTCCGCGATCGCCATGCCGACCGCGTTGCCCACGCCCTGACCGAGCGGTCCCGTGGTGGCCTCGACGCCGGGCGTCACGTGCTCCACGTGGCCGGGCGTGCGGCTGCCCCACTGACGGAACTGCTTCAGCTCGTCGAGCGAGAGGTCGAATCCCGACAGGTACAGGGTCGCGTACATCAGCATGCACGCGTGGCCGCACGAGAGGACGAAGCGGTCGCGGTCGGGCCAGGCGGGATCCGCCGGATCGACCCGCAGGTGTCGCTGCCACAGCACCCAGGCGAGCGGCGCCAGCGCCATGGGGGTGCCGGGGTGGCCGGAGTCAGCCTGCTGCACCGCATCCATGGCGAGGGTGCGGACGGCGTTGATGCAGAGCTGCTCGACGGAGGGCGCGGTCAGAGCAGGCCCGACTTCGCGGCTTCCCAGAGGTGGTACAGCCGGTCGAATCCGTTGACGAGAAGGTCGACTTGCTGGGGGCTCGGCGTCGCGCGGGCGGCGACCTTCAGCTCGAGCGCCACCTGCGGCATTTCGCGCCGGCCCTGTCCCCGACTCTCCGCTTCGACTTTGTCCAGGATCTCGAGGATTCGCTGGCGCACGCCGGCGTCATCGGGAACTTGCCAGAGGTAGTCGGCGGCCTGCTTGCCCTCGAGGCACAGCTTGCCGAGGGCATCGAGGAGCGGCGGCTGGCGGCGCGATGACTGGGGGTCGCCCATATGCGGCCGTAATCTAATCCGGGCCGGGGTATAAGGCGCCACTGCAGCGCCACGCCCGGCTCGGATTGCCGGAGCCACCACCTCCTTCTAGTTTGCGAGACCTATGCTCCCATTCATCCTCGTCGTCGCCGCGTTGCAGCAGACCGCCGTCATCGCCCCCGACTCGGGCGAAACGCATTTGCGCAACATCCGCCAGATCACCTTCGGCGGACAGAATGCCGAGGCGTACTTCTCCCATTCAGGGCGCCAGCTCATCCTGCAGCGCACGCCCGGGGATACGGGTTGCGATCAGCAGTACGTCGTGAACACCGACGGCACGGGCCTGCACCGTGTATCGAGCGGACTGGGCCGCACGACGTGCGGCTATTTCTTCGCGGGGGATACGCGGATCTTCTACGCCAGCACCGAGCACACCGGCCCCGCGTGCCCGCCGCGCCCGGACTACTCGAAAGGGTATGTGTGGGCGCTGTTCGACTACGACATCTACGTCGCGGATTCGAGCGGTGCGCACAAGAAGCGTCTCACGACCAATCCGGGCTATGATGCCGAGGGGACACTTTCCCCGGACGGCCGGACGATCGTCTTCACGTCGCTGCGGAATGGCGACCTCGACATTTACACGATGCGCACGGACGGCACGCACCTCCGGCGGCTGACGCATACGCTGGGGTACGACGGGGGGCCGTTCTTCTCCCCCGACGGCAAGCAGATCGTGTATCGCGCCTTCCACCCCGCGACCGCCCAGGACAGCTCGGACTACCGCTCGCTGATCGCGCAGCATCTGGTGCGGCCCACCCAGATGGATCTCTGGATCATGAATGCGGACGGCTCCGGTCAGCGACAGATCACTCATCTGGCGGGCGCGAGTTTCGCGCCCTACTTCACGCCGGACGGCAAACGGATCATCTTCGCCACGAATTTCCAGAACCCCCGGTCGCGCAACTTCGACCTCTATCTCGTCAACCGGGACGGCACGGGCCTCGAGCAGGTGACCACGGACCCGGAGTTTGACGCCTTCCCGATGTTCTCCCCAGACGGGCGCCAGCTCGTGTGGGCATCGAACCGGCACGGCTCGGTGGCGGGGGAGACGAACATCTTCATCGCCGACTGGGTGCCGTAATCGTGGGCTCGCACGACGACGTGAGCCTGCGCGACAAGCTGGTAGCGGAGGCGCGCAGCTGGGGGAAAGCGATCGCGATCGCGGTCGCGATCTGGTTGGTGTTGCGCTCTTACGTGGTGGAAGCGTTCCGCATTCCGTCGCCCAGCATGGAGAACACGCTGCTGGTGGGCGACTTCCTGTTCGTCGACAAGACCGGCTACGGCGGCCAGTTTCAGATTCCGTTCATCGGGCTGCGATTCGGCCGCCTGCCGGGGTACACGGCCCCCAGGCGCAACAGCATCGTGATCTTCCGCTCGGCCGAGGACTCCACGCCCAATCTCGACGTCGTGAAGCGCCTCATCGGCGTGCCAGGCGACACCCTGCAAATGGTGAACGACACCTTGATCCGGAACGGGCAGCGACTGGACGAGCCGTACGCGCTGCACCTGGCCGACGTCACCGTGCCGGCCCCCCCGCTGCAGCTTGCCCAGATGCGCGCCCGCCAGCTGACCCACTATGTGGGCAAGGACCCGGAGCACTATCAACCGACGCCGCACTCGTGGGGTCCGCTGGTCGTGCCCGCGGATAGCTACTGGGTCATGGGGGACAACCGCGATGATTCCTGGGACAGCCGGTTCTGGGGCTTCCTGCCGCGCTCGCACATCGAGGGCCGGCCGCTGTTCATCTACATGAGCGTCGCGCTCGACCCGTTCCGTATCCGCTGGAACCGCCTGCTGCACCATCCCGCGTAAATCCGCCGAGAGTCGCTGGGCCGAGGGTCCGCTCGGCGCTTGACGCGCGGGTCGCCCCTGCGTAAGCCTGGGGCCATGAGCACGTCACGGGCGTTGCTGTTTCTGGCTCAGGCGGCAGGATGGCTGGCGGGGGTGAGGGCCTACGCCCAGCAGCCCGATACGGCCTCCACCGCGAACGCGTATGCCCTTCCCCCCGTCACGGTTTCCGCGACCCGCTCGACGCTGCCGCTCGCCAAGGTTCCCCTCTCGGTGCAGGTCGTCGAGGGCCGGCAGATCAGCGGCGCCCGGCCCACCTGGGGCCTCGACGAGGCGCTGACGAGCGTGCCCGGCGTGTACGTCGCCAATCGCTACAACTTTTCGCAGGACCAGCGCATTTCCATTCGTGGCTTCGGCAGCCGTTCGGCATTCGCCGTCCGGGGCATCAAGGTGCTGCTGGACGGCATTCCGCAAACGCTCCCCGACGGGCAAGGTCAACTGACCAACGTCGAGCTTGGGAACGTGGACCGCATCGAGGTGCTGCGCGGGTCCGCGTCGGCGCTGTTCGGGAACGCCGCCGGCGGCGTGATCAGTCTTTGGACCGATCCGGTGCCGCCGGCGCGGGCGACCGAGGACGTTCGCTTGGTGGCGGGGCGATTCGACCGGCGCACGGGCCGCACGTGGAACAAGTGGCAGTCGACGACCGGCATGCGCATCGGGACCGGACTGGCCCAGATCATCGCTTCGCGCCTCGACTACGAAGGCGAGCGCGACCACAGCGCGGCGGACCTGCGCAATCTCAACACCCGCGTGGCATTCCCTGTGGCGCGCGCCTGGCTGTTGACGGGTCTGCTGGACGTGGGCGACGACCCCCGCGCCGACAATCCGGGATCGCTGACCCGCTCCGAACTCCTGGCCAACCGGGACACCGTGCCGGCGCTCAATCTCAACCGCAACGCCGGCAAGGACGTGACGCAGGTCCAGGGAGGGGCCACGTTGCGGCGCAGTCTGTCGGATGGGGGAGCGCTGGCCTTCACCGTGTTCGGGCTGACGCGTGACCTGAAGAATCCGATCACGACGGCCTACATCGAGGTCGCACGCGTCGACTACGGCGCCCGGGCGACGCTCAGCCGGCCGCT
>DATGDE010000193.1:0-5357 GCA_035311125.1 Gemmatimonadales bacterium | reverse complement strand
ATGCCGCGGTAGATGGAGTAGGGGCCGGGGACGTACCCGCGCCGCAGGTACAGCGCGAGCGCGTTCCGGTCGATCTGGCCGAGGAAGTCCGGGTGCACCCGCAGCGCCTTGAGCTCGGAGCCAAACAGCAGCGTCCCCCCGGACCAGCCGAAGTACAACGGCTTCTCGCCGGCGCGGTCACGTGCCAGATGCAGCACGCGCTCTTCCCGGTCCCACAGGGCGAACGCGAACATCCCGTTGCAGCGCTCCAGCGTGCGCCGCAGCCCCCACGACTCCAGGGCCTCCAGCAACACTTCGGTATCCGAGCGCCCGCGAAACGAGATCCCGCGCGCGGTCAGCTCCCGCCGCAGCTCCTGGAAATTGTAGATCTCACCATTGAAGACGATCACATGGCGGCCGGACGCGGAAATCATCGGCTGCCGGCCCGTCGGCGTGAGATCGATGATCGCCAGGCGCCGGAATCCGAGGGCGATCCCCGCCGCCGGGTCGATCCAGGCTCCCTCGTCGTCCGGCCCGCGATGACGGATTGCGTCCGTCATCCCCATGAGGGTCGCGCGAGCCTCGGCTGCGTTCAGACCCTGTGGCTTCCAGAAGCCGGCGATCCCGCACATCAGATCACCTCCCAGATCGCCCGCTTCGCGGCCAGCACGACTTCCGGAAGCGGCAGTTCGGCGTCGAGCTCCACGACCCGCGTGGTAGGAGGGAACCGCAGGCGGCGGACCATGTCGATTCCGGTCCGCAGCTGCTCGGCCGGCGTCTCGGGCTTGCGCCGCGTGGCGACCTCGGACGAGACATGCAGTTTGAGCACGATGTCCGGGGGCGTCATCTCCGCCAGCCGGAAGGCCGCCTGTTCGCGCCGCGCCGCCGCCCGCAACGCCGCGGACCCATTCTCGAGCCAGGGGACGAGCCGCGGGCCGTCGTTCCAGCCCGGGAATTGAGTCTGGGGCAATCGGTCGGATAGGACGATCATTCCCAGACCCCGGGCGCGCCGGGCATCCCGGGCCCGCTGACGCCGCTCACGCGCCAGGGCGAGCACCCACACCGCCCGTGCCAGGGAAGGCCTGGTTGCAGGGCGACGTGCCCCCGGCTCGACGCGGACAGGTTCCGCTGCGGCCGATCGCTTGGATCCGATCAGGCTACGGCGAAAGGCGCCCAGGGATTGCAGCAGGCGGCGGGGCAGAGTCGCCGAGCCCTTGCCGCTGCCGCCATAGGTCGTGACCACCGCCACCTCACGCGACAACCATTCGGCGAGCGCCGCCGTGAGCGTCGATTTCCCCGAGCCATCCGCACCGAGGATCGCCACCGTCAACCCACCGTGCGGCAGCGTGCGGGTGCTCTTCGTCGGCGCCCCGTGGTACCAGTTCCGCACTTTCCACCAGACCACCCTCAGCTCCCGGGTCGCCATCTGGCGTATCGCGTCGCTCGTGGCAAACAGGCGAAACTCGTCGAGCGACGGCCGGACGAGCCGGCCGAACGCGCGCAGCCGACGGACGCTGGGTGGCGCCTGCTCCGCGAGCTGTGGGAGGAGCCGCGCGGCCGGCTCACCCACCAGCTGTGCGCCGATCTCCAGCAGCCGCCGCCGCTCCACCCGCTGCTGCAGCCAGGTCAGTTCGCGGCGCATCCCGCCGCGCATATAGGGCGTTCCCGCGGCCTCGAGCAGAGCGTCGCGCGCTCTGAGCTTCAGCACCGCGCGCACCAGCAGCGCCACCAGTTCGACGTGCGGATCGGCCATATACAGCCCGAATTCCGGGTTCCAGACGCGGGTGTCGAGGTACACCTCCTCCCAGGGCAGCCGGTGGCCCTTGAGGAACTTCTCACCGAGCGTGAGCTGGTAGTGGACATGCAGGTGAGTGAGGACGCCGGTGGCCGCATCGAACCCTACGTAGTCCTCGATGCCCGGATACCCGCGGCCGGGCCGGACGACGAAGCGCTTGAAGTTGCTCTCGCCCAGGATGCGCGTGAGCGGAACGATGGCGCGGCGATCGAACAGCACGTCCACATCGGTGGCACCGGTGAACGACGCCTGCAGATGCTCGTTGCTCTTCCAGTGGCAGTAGCGAATCCCCTCGCTGTGGAGGCGATCGAACAGCTGGTGCAGGACCTGGAGGGTGGGGGTGCCCGGGGCGTCGGTGATGACCGCCGCGCGTGATTGTCGGGCTTGCTCGATCCCGGTCAACGCGCTTCCTCCACGGGGGTGGATTCGAACGCCCCGGAGACCTTCGGACGGTCACCCCCGGCCCGCCCACGTCTCTTGTGGATGAACGAGCGTAATGTGCTCACCATCCATTGGCCGTCTGCGCCGAGGAAGATGCGCGGCAAACGCCAGATGGCGACGCCGCAGACCAGCACGAGCGCGCTACCGGCGACGGCCAGCACGACGATCGCCGGGGCATTCACATGCCGCAGCCCGGTCGTGACGAACCACACGACCGGAAAGGAGACGAGCGTCAGCAAAACCGCCGGACGGTGTGCGCCCCAGAAATCCCGCCAGCGGAGTCCGGCCACCTGCTGGCCGAGAGCGGCCATGAGGAAGAAATTCACCGTCAACGCCGACAGCGCACCCCACGAGACGCCGACGATGCCCCATCGCGTTCCGATCCACGCACCGAGCACGACCAATCCGCCATAGATGAACTGACGCCAGGCGCGGCGGTACACGGCCCCCGTCGAGCGCGAAATCGAATCGCTCATCTTGTAGCTGGTGCGAAACAGCATCCCCAGTCCGAGCACCTGGAACGGGGCGACGGCGGGCCCCCATTTGGGCCCAAGCGCGATCCGGATGACCTCGGGCGCCAGGAAGATGATGGCCGCGCTGGCCGGCAGGACCATGAGGGCGATCAACGCAACGCCCCGCCGGTAGGCCGCGGCGAGGCGCTTCAGATCGTCCTGCACTTTCGCCATGGCGGGAAACAGAACCTGGTCGAGGACCGTGCCGAACGCGTACGCCGGCGCCGACATCAGGGAGTACGCGCGGCCGTAGTAGCCCAGGGGTGCGGCGCCCAGGAACCGCCCCACGATCATGTTGTCGCCGTTCACCGCGATGTAGTTGGCGACACGCGCCATCGTGAAACCGCCGCCGAAGTAGGCGAGATCCATGAACGCGGGTTTGTCGAAGATCAGGCGCAGGCGGGGTGGGTGCTTCCAGAGGAGCACCACGGTCCGCCCCAACGACTGGCCGATTTGTGCGGCCACCAGCGCCCACACCCCCCATCCCAGCAGCGCCGCCACGATTCCCACGACGCCGAACCCGATCCCGTAGCTGACGACGTCGAGATTCGCGAGCCAGGAGAAATGAAGGTCGCGGCTCAGCAACGCCTGACCGACGGTCTGCAGGCCGTTGAGGGGGAACACCAGGGACAGGGCCTGCATCACCGGCGTGACTTCGGGCATGCGCAGGAAGGTGGCCGCGAGCGGCGCGCCGAACCAGAGGATTGCCCCCAGCGACAAGCCGAACAGAAACGAGAACGTGTAGGCGGTGTCGATGTGGCGGCGCTCCAGCTCCGGCCGCTGCACCAGCGCGGGTCCGAGGCCGAGCTGGGAGACGATGGCGGAGAAGCCCGTTACGATCAGGGCGGCGTTGACGACACCGAACGCCTTGGGCGTGATGAGGCGTGCGAGCACCCCGAGGACCACGAGCTGCAGCACGAAGAAGGCAGCCTTGCCGTACGACATCCACATGATGCCGGCGACGGTGTGCTGCGTCAGGCTAGGTTTGCGTCCCAATCCGGCTTCCCGGGCACCACCCACGCTGCGCCGTACGGCGACGAGCCGCTGCTGGCGCGCGGGTGCGTGCCACAAATCGTAAGTTCAATTAAGATAATGGCTTAATCACGCGGCCCCAACAGGCGAGCCGATCTGATGCGCTACCGCAACGGTCGTGCCGCGGAGACCGGCGGGCTGTACCCCAGCCGGCGGAGCGCCTCGTCGATCCGCAGGGACCCGAAGCGCCGCAACAAGAGCGGCAAATCGCGTCGCATCCGGCCCCGGCCCACGTAGGCGCGGAACTTCAGGGTGGGAGCGAGGCCTTGGGGGGGCTGTTCCTCGTCGTCCAGCTCCCAGGGGTGGAAGTAGAACATGAACCAGGAGTGGCGGGCGAGGCGGCGCTGGACGCCCCAGCGGTAGAGGCGCGGTGGGATGAGCCGGAAGTACCCCCCGCCCGACCAGGGGACGTTCGCGGGGCCGATGCGCACGCGGGACATGGGCAGTTCCAGCAGGCCGGGACGGACCTCCACGACCGGCTGTTCCGGATCGATGGGCGTCGCGAGTTGTCCGTAGCGGTCGTGCGCCTTGAAATCATAGAAGCTCGAGTCGTACCAGTAGCCCGCTTCGGCCAGGTAGTCGAGCACGGCGTCGCTGATGGAGAACATCGGCGCCCGAATTCCCCAAACCCGCTCCCCGGTGAGTTGCTGCAGGGTGTCCCGAGCCCGGGTCAGGTCCTCCGCCAGCGCCGCACGGGAGAGACTGTAGAGCCGCTGATGGGTGTCGCTGTGGCTCGCCACCTCGTGGCCTTCGGCGGCGATACGCCGGACGAGGTCCGGGTAGCGGCGGGCTACCCATCCCAGCACGAAGCAGGTCGCCTTGACGCCGCTCGCCCCGAGGGCATCGAGCAGCTCGTGAGTATTGCGCTCGACCCTGGGCTCCAGTCGGTCCCAATCGTCGGTCGGGAGCGCGGCCTTCACGTTCTCCGCGTGGAACCAGTCCTCCACATCGAAGGAGGCGAGAAACGTCATAGCATCCGCCGGCCGCGCTGCCGCAGCTGGGCGACGTCGGCCGGGGTGGGGAATTTGAAATACCGCTTCTGGGACATGTCCACCGGCACCGGGGTCGGCCACTCAGGCGTGCCGAGGCGCGCCAGCAGCCGCGCGACCTCGCGGCCCGCGACCTCTTTGGCCCGGGCGGACAGGTCGAACTGGGAGTCGCGGGGCCCGATCGGGACCGGGTACTCCCCCAGCACCGATCCGGCATCGAGCTTTTCCGCCATGGTATGCACGGTGATGGTGACCTGTGGCTCCCCCTGCAGGAGCGCCCAGAAAGTCGGCATCATGCCCCGATAGAACGGCAGCTTGCCATTGTGAATGTTGATCGCGTGCGGGCACGCCTGGAGGGCCGCGAGCCGAAAGATCTCAGGTGCCGAGACCGACAGCAGCACGTCCACGCCGCGGTCGCCCAGCGTGCGGAGGTACGCCTCGTCGTTGATGCTGGCGAGTTGTCGCACCGGGATGCCGGCCCGGGCGGCGAGCGCAGCCACGCTCCTGGGCCGGCCCAGGCGGTCGGCAAGGCGCGCGGCAGCGTAGCGGGCGAGCAGCCGGATCAGGTCGACCGTGCCGTACAGCTTCCAGAAGCGCCGCAACAGCGCC
>DATGDE010000192.1:0-1646 GCA_035311125.1 Gemmatimonadales bacterium | reverse complement strand
AGCATGTGGATGAACGATCAGACCCGCTGGACCTGGGAGCGGCTGTGGCCGCTGGAAGACGCCTTTTGGGACGCCGCGCCGGCCGCGCTCGCGGTCGCCGCTGCGCGCCCCGTCCTCGCCCAGGCGGCCCGCGAGCTGCTTCTCGCCCAGGCCTCGGACTGGCAGTTCATCCTGTCGACGGGGGCGGTGCCGGATTACGCCGAGCGCCGCTTCACCGGTCATTGTCAGGACGCGGAGCGGCTCCTGGACGGGCTGCGCACCGGCGCCCTCGAAGGCGCGACGCGGCTGGCCGATGAGCTGGCGCAGCGGGACGCGGTGTTCCCCGACGTGCTCGAGGCGGTTGCCGGCGCGATCCGTGGGAGAGCGACCATCGAGGTGGTGGGCTGACCGACCGTCCCTCGGTAGTGATCCACGGGCACTTCTATCAGCCCCCCCGTGAGGATCCCTGGCTCGAAGCCGTCCTTCGGGAGCCGTCGGCCGCGCCGGCCCACGACTGGAACGAGCGGATCGAGCAGGAGTGCTACCGGGCGGTGGTGGCCGCGCGGCGCTACGCCGCCGACGGACGCATCGCCGCCGTCGTCAACACCCTGACGTCCATCAGCTTCGACTTCGGACCGACGCTGCTCGCGTGGCTCGAGCGTGCGGCGCCCGGGACCTATGACGCCGTTCTCGCAGCTGACCGGGACAGCCTCGGGCGTCACGGCGGGCACGGCAACGCGCTCGCCATGCCTTATCACCATCTTATCCTGCCGCTCGCCTCGCGGCGCGACAAGGTCACCGAAGTGCGCTGGGGCATCGCCGATTTCCGTCGCCGCTTCCGGCGCGAGCCCGAGGGCATGTGGCTGCCGGAGGCGGCCGTGGATGATGAAACGCTGGACGTCCTGGCGGCCGAAGGCATCCGGTTCACGGTGCTCGCGCCCCACCAGGTGGAGGGTGCGCATCCCGGCGGTCTCCCTGGATCCTACCGGACGTCGGGCGGCCGCACGATCGCGCTGTTCACCTACGATGGAGCGATCTCCAACGACGTGGCGTTCGGGGGACTGGTGCGCGACGGGAATCTCTGGTCGCAGCGTCTGCTCGCGCCCGACGCGGCCGGCGCCCGCCGTCCTCTGGTCGCCATCGCCACCGATGGTGAGACTTTCGGGCACCACCATCCCTTCGGCGAAGTCGGGCTCGCCTGGGTGCTCCACCTGCTCGAAACGGGTGGCGCCGTGCAGGTGGAGAACTTCGCCGCGGTGCTCGCCCGGCGGGGCGCCGGGCGTGAGGTGCGACTCCTGGCGCCGTCGTCGTGGAGCTGCCCGCACGGCGTGGAGCGCTGGCGCTCCGACTGCAGCTGCCGGCTCGCCCCCAATCCATCGGGCCGACTGCTGCGGTGGCGCGCGGCGCTGCGCGAGGGGCTCGACTGGGTCGCCGCCGAGCTGCACGCGCGATTCGAGCAGGAAGGAGCCCAGTTGTTGAGAGATCCCTGGGCGGCTCGCGACGGCTATGCGCCAATCGAGGGCGACCCCGAGCGAGTTGAACGGTTCATCACCGAGCGTCTCCAGAGGAAGCGGACGGCGGCCGACCGCGTGCGCGCTGCCGAGCTGCTCGAGCTCGAGTGGAACGCGTTGGCCATGTTCACGTCGTGCGGCTGGTTCTTCGACGAC
>DATGDE010000191.1:0-1883 GCA_035311125.1 Gemmatimonadales bacterium | reverse complement strand
ACCCTCGAGGGAACCCTGGCCGAATTCCCGGCGCCTGTCGTCGCCGCGCCGCCCCCGCCACCCGCGTCATCCCCGTTATCGCCACCACTGCCGCCGCCCCCGCAGCGCGCGCCGCTCGCCCCGGAAGCCCGCCCGTATGGCGTGACCCTGATCGCGACTTCCACGGGGAAGCGCTTCGAGGCGCAGGGCACCCGCATTCGCATCGGCCGTGGCAAGGAGTGCGAAGTCCGCGCCGTGGAGGGGAGCGAGGGGATCGTATCGAGAGTCCATGCCGAGCTGACGGTCGGCCCGGGCGGCGGGCTGTCGTTGCGCGACGTCGGCAGCAAGAACGGGACATTTCTGAACGGCGAGCGCATCACCGAGCCGATGCCGGTGCGGCTGGGCGATCGAATCACGCTGGGACCGGGGGGACCGGTCCTGGTCGTCGAGGGGCTCGGCACCGGGCCTCTGAAGGCCGCGGTGCGCCCGCCGGCGGCGCCCGGAATGGGTCAAAACACGGTGATGGGGCTCATCAACAACGCCTTGGCGCAGGCGCGCGAGGAACGACGACGCGGTGGCCGCGGCTCGACTGCCTTCTTCAAGGCGGTGGCCGAGGAGGTGGGCAAGGACTCACGCCGCAAGTTCCGCTGGCTCACGGCGCTGATCACCGTGCTCGTGTTGTTGCTGGCCGGCGGAGTGTACGGAGTGTACTGGCTGTTGTCGCAGCAGGTGGAGCAGACCGAGGTCGAGCGGCATTCCGCGGAGGACTCGGCCCGGGCAGACGCCGAGCGGCTGCGGCACGAGCTCGAGGCGGCGCGGACCGCGGCGGCTCCCGCGGCCACGGTGGACAGCTTGCGCGCCCAGCTCGAGTCCGCGCAGGTGCGCACCACCGAGCTGCGCGCCGCGCTCGAGCGGGCCCAGGGCGCGCTCGGCCAGCAGCTCGCCCAGGGGGAGACCCAACGACAGGCGTCGCAGCGGGAGCTCGAACGCCTGCGTGATCAGCTGACCGAGGCCCAACGGACCGCGCCATCGTCGGGGACGATCGACAGCCTGCGGCGACAGATGGCGGCGACCGAGGCCCAGGCTGCCGGCCTGGATGCCCGGATGCGGGCGATCCGCGGCACCGACTTCGCAGCCATCGCGCAACAGACCCAGGCGGCGGTCGGGCTCATCACGACGAAGTTCGGGAAGAACCTCTACAACGGGACCGGATTCGTCATCACGCCCGACGGTTACATGCTGACCAACTGGCACGTCGTGACCGACAGTGGGTACACGCAGCCGGACACCACGTGGGTGACGATGGCGGACCAGTCGACTTCCCGCCTCGCGGATGTCGTCACCAGCTCCCAGGAGCGCGACATCGCCGTCATCAAGATCCGCGGCTACCAGGGTCCGTTCCTGGGGAGCGTCGATTGGAGCGGCACCAAGTCGCGACAGGGCGAGCCGGCGGCCCTGATCGGGTATCCCGCAGGGTCGGGGTTCGCCCACCTGCGCTCGGCGGTCGTCCGCACGTCCATGACGGCGGGCATCATCTCGCGCGTGACCGACGATGTGATTCAATTCGACGGGATGACCATCGGGGGATCGTCGGGCAGCCCCGTGTTCAATGCCAACGGCGAGGTGATCTCGATTCACCGCGCCGGGCTTCCCCAGGCCCCGGGGTTCGCGCTCTCTGTCCCCATCCATCACGCGGTCCCCCTGCTGCCGCCCGAGGTGAAGCAGCGGCTGGGAATCCCGTAGCAGGCCCTCTTGCAGAGTCGGCCTTTCGTCTGCATTCCGCCATAATCAATAAAACCAGCAATACCGTCATGCCGGATCCATGGTGACCGTTGACCCTGGCGCCTGTTCACGCCGTGCCATTGGCCGCAAGTCATTTGTCTATTGTATGTTATGGCGTTGGC
>DATGDE010000190.1:0-5847 GCA_035311125.1 Gemmatimonadales bacterium | reverse complement strand
CGCGGGCTTGCCGCGAGCCCGATCTCGGAGATCCTCATCGAGCGCAGCATCACCGGGTGGAAGGAATACGAGCTCGAGGTCATGCGTGACCACGCCGACAACGTGGTCGTCATCTGCTCGATCGAGAACCTCGACCCGATGGGCGTGCACACGGGCGAGTCGATCACGGTCGCGCCCGCGCAGACGCTCACCGACGTCGAGTTCCAGCTGATGCGCGACGCCGCGTTCGCATGCATCCGGCGCATCGGGCTAGAAGCGCCGCGCGGCCGGACGGTGGGATCGCGGGACGAGGCGCTCGAGGCGGTCGCCGTGACGGGCTATCCGGCGATCATCCGGCCGTCGTTCACGCTGGGGGGGACGGGGGGCGGCGTCGCGTTCAACCGGGCGGAGTTCGAGGAGCTGGTGGACCGGGCGCTGGAGCTGTCGCCCGTGCATTCGACCCTGATCGAGCGCTCCGTGCTGGGCTGGAAGGAGTACGAGCTGGAGGTGATGCGTGACGGCCGCGACAACGTCGTCATCGTCTGCTCGATCGAGAACCTCGACCCGATGGGCGTTCACACCGGCGATTCGATCACCGTCGCGCCCGCCATGACGCTCACCGACCGCGAGTATCAGCGGATGCGCGACGCGGCGATCGCCATCATCCGCGAGGTCGGCGTGGCCGCGGGCGGCTGCAACATCCAGTTCGCGGTGAACCCGGCCGACGGCGAGATGCTCGTGATCGAGATGAACCCGCGCGTGTCGCGCTCCTCGGCGCTGGCGTCCAAGGCCACCGGGTTTCCCATCGCCCGCATCGGCGCCAAGCTCGCCGTCGGCTACACGCTCGACGAGCTGCCCAACGACATCACGAGAACAACGCCGGCGTCGTTCGAGCCCGTGCTCGACTACGTGGTCGTGAAGGTGCCGCGCTTCGCGTTCGAGAAGTTCCCGACCGCCGATTTCCGTCTGACGACGCAGATGAAGTCGGTGGGCGAAGCGATGGCCATCGGCCGGACCTTCAAAGAGGCGTTCCAGAAAGGGCTGCGCGCGCTCGAGGCGGGACGCTCGGGGTGGGAGGTGGGGCAGACGCTGGGCGACGACCGCCTCACGAGCGACGCACCCGAAGATTTGCGCGTGGCGCTACGCACACCCACTCCCGAGCGGGTCTTCCAGGTCAAGCGGGCGCTGGCGGCTGGCCTCTCCGTGGACGCCATCTCCCAGGCATCGGGCATCGATCCGTGGTTCCTGTTCCAGATGGAGGAGCTGCTCGAAGCCGAGCGCTGGTTCGCCGGCCTGCCGGAACCGGACGCGGTCGAGCTGCGTCGCATGAAGCGGATGGGGTTCTCCGACCGCCAGCTGGCGACGCTGCGCGCCACGACCGAAGAGGCGGTGCGCGAGCGGCGCTGGGCCCTGGGCGTCCGGCCTGCGTACAAGACGGTCGACACCTGCGCGGGGGAGTTCCCGTCGTCCACGCCGTACCTCTACTCCTCCTACGACGACGAGAACGAATCGGAGCCGTTCGGCGAGCGGGGCATCGTGATTCTGGGGAGTGGTCCGAACCGCATCGGGCAGGGCGTGGAGTTCGACTACTGCTGCGTGCGCGCCGGGCTCGCGTTCCGCGACCTGGGGTTCAAGACGATCATGATCAACTCGAACCCCGAGACGGTCTCGACCGACTTCGACATCTCCGACAAGCTGTACTTCGAGCCGCTCACGTTCGAGGACGTGCTCGAGATCGTCCGCTTCGAGCAGCCGCTCGGCGTCGTGGTGCAGCTCGGCGGGCAGACGCCGCTGCGGCTCACCGGCCCGCTGGCCGCCGCCGGGGTGCCGATCCTCGGGACCAGCCCCGACGCCATCGACGCCGCCGAGGACCGGGAGCGCTTCGAACAGGTGGCCCGCCGCCTCGGCGTCACGCAACCCCCCAACGGGACCGCCCGCTCGGTCGCCGAGGCGCTCGTGGTGGCCGACCGCATCGGGTATCCGGTGCTCATCCGGCCGTCCTACGTACTGGGCGGGCGGGCGATGGAGATCGTGTACGACGCGGGCTCGCTGCGCGAGTTCTTCGAGAAGGCCGCCCGGGTGGCGCCGGAGCATCCGGTGCTGATCGACAGCTTCCTGGAGGACGCGTTCGAGGCCGACGTCGACGCCATCGCCGACGGCCATCGCTGCGTCGTGGGAGGCGTGATGCAGCACATCGAGGACGCGGGCGTCCATTCGGGGGATTCCGCGTGCGTCCTGCCGCCCTACCTGATCGGAGACCGGCAGGTGGAGGAGATGCGCCGGTACACTCAGGCTTTCGCCCAGGCCCTCGGCGTGGTCGGGCTGCTCAACGTCCAGTACGCCATCAAGGCCGGCGTGGTGTACGTGCTGGAGGTGAACCCCCGGGCATCGCGGACCGTGCCGTTCGTGAGCAAGGCCACGGGCGTGCCGCTGGCCAAGCTGGCCGCGGCCGTCATGGTGGGGCACTCCCTGGACGAGCTGGGGCTGGCCGACGAGCTTCCCGTCCCCGGGGTGGCCGTGAAGGAGGCCGTCTTCCCCTTCACCAAACTGCCCAACGTGGATACCGTTTTGGGCCCGGAGATGCGCTCCACCGGCGAGGCGATGGGCTTCGCCGACAGTTTCGGCATGGCGTTCGCCAAGGCCCAGATCGCGGCCGACGGCAGCCTGCCGCTGCAAGGAGCGGTGTTCGTGACGGTCAACGATTCGGATAAGCCGACCGTGACGCCGATCGTACGCCGGTTCCACGAGCTGGGGTTTCGCATCCTGGCGACGGAGGGGACGCAGCGCTATCTCCGGGCGCGCGGGGTGCCGGCGGAGCGGGTCGCGAAGGTGCACGAAGGGCGACCCAACGCCATCGACCTGCTGGTCTCGGGTGAGATCCAGCTGTTGATCAACACGCCGCTGGGCAAGTTCACCCAGCAGGACGACTACGCCATCCGGCGCGCCGCCATCGTGCACCGGGTGCCGTACACGACGACGATGTCTGCGGCCAGTGCGGCATGCGATGCGATCATCGCGCTGCGCAGCCGCCGAGGAAGTGTGAGGAGCCTCCAGGAATGGCACGAAAGCACGAGCATCGAAAGCCGGCCGCCGGACAGCAGCGCCCCGGCCGCAAATCCACCCCCCGTTCCGCACCCCGCGCCCCGGTAGCCAAGGGCGCACCGGCGGCAAAGGGGCCGGCGGCGGCGAAGGGGAGGGCCAACGCGCCCGCCGTGAAGGCGGCGCCCGGCAAAGCGCCGGCCGCCACCAAACCGGCGACGCCGGTCACCCCCAAGCTGAAGTTCCACGGGCGCATGCTCGAGAACGAGCCGCTCGCGCGCCATACCACGTGGCATATCGGCGGGCCGGCGCGCTATCTGCTGCAGCCCGGCGACGTCGAGGACGTGATCAAGGGACTCGACATGGCGCGGGAGCGCGACCTGCCGTGGCTCGTGATCGGCCTCGGCTCCAATCTGCTGGTCCGCGACGGAGGCTTCCCCGGACTCGTGATTCGCATGGGGAAGGGGCTCGACAAGTTCGAGATGAAGGGCGCGATCGCGATCGTGGGAGCCGGCATGCCGACGCCGATTCTGGCGCGTCGCACCGCGGAGGCCGGGTTCTCGGGTGTCGAGCGGTTCATCGGCATCCCCGGAACTGTGGGCGGCGGCATCTACATGAACGCCGGCTGCCACGGCGCCGAGTTCGCCGAGATCGTCACCGAAGTGACGGTGATGGACGCCAAGGGAAAGACGCGCGTCATTCCCCGCAAGCAGATCTCCTACAAGTACCGTGGCTCCAACCTGGGCGAGGTGATCGTGCTCGAGGCGAAGCTCAGCCTCGGGGAAGAGGCCCCGGCCAAGCTCAAGGAGCTGCAGGCCAAGCTGTTCCGCTGGCGCAAGGCCGGGACGCCGTTCGACCAGCCGTGCGCGGGGTCGACGTTCAAGAACCCGGGCGGCACCAAGACCGCCGGCATGCTGATCGACGAAGTGGGCCTCAAGGGATTTCGCATGGGCGGCGCCCAGGTCTCCACGATGCACGCCAATTACATCATCAATACCGGGACGGCCACGGCGGCCGACGTGCTGAAGCTCATCGACCACGTACACAAGACGGTGGTGAAGAAGACGGGCGTCGACCTCGCGCTCGAGGGCAGGGTGGTCGGGGTCTAGTGGCAGACTACTTCGTCCATCCTTCGAGCTTCGTCGACGCAGGAGCGCAGATCGGGAAGGGCTCCAAGGTCTGGCACTTCTGCCACGTCATGAGCGGCGCCGTCATCGGCGAGCGCTGCAACCTGGGGCAGAACGTCGTCGTGATGCCGGGAACCCGCATCGGCAACAACGTCAAGATCCAGAACAACGTTTCGATCTACGAGGGGGTGGAGCTCGAGGACGACGTGTTCTGCGGGCCTTCCTGCGTGTTCACCAACGTGATCAACCCGCGCAGCCACGTCTCCCGCAAGAACGAGTACAAGAAGACGCTGGTCCGTCGCGGCAGCTCGATCGGCGCCAACGCCACCATCGTCTGCGGCGTCACCCTGGGGGAGTACAGCTTCGTCGGCGCCGGCGCCGTCGTCACGACCGACGTCTTCCCATACGCCCTGATGGTCGGGGTCCCGGCTCGGCGCATCGGCTGGATGTGCCGCTGTGGCGAGCGCTTGGCCGTCTCGGGCGGCCGCGCCCGTTGTCCTGCCTGTGGCAGCTCCTATGAGGAATCCGGGGGGCTGCTGCGCCCGATTGCCTGACCTGCCTCATCTGTGTAAATTGTTGCCTCTTTTGCGGATAGAGTCCACGTGAACGTGCCTTTGCTGGACCTGGTCGGCCAGTACCGGGCCATCAAGGACGAGGTCCTTCCCGCCCTCCAGGCGGTCATCGAATCGCAGCAGTTCATCATGGGACCGGCCGTGCCGCAGCTCGAGGCCAAGGTGGCCGAGCTGTCGCACGCTCGCCATGGCGTGGGCTGCGCCAGCGGCACGGACGCCCTGCTGCTCCCCCTGAAAGCGCTCAACCTCAAGCCCGGTGATGAGATCATCACCTCGCCGTTCACCTTCTTCGCGACGGCGGGGACGATCCACAACGCCGGCGGCAAGCCCGTCTTCGTGGACATCGATGCGGCGTCGTTCAACATCGATCCCGCGGCGGTGGCGGCGGCGGTCACCCCCCGGACGCGTGCCATCATGCCGGTCCACCTCTACGGGCAGATGGCGGAGATGGAGCGGTTGCTGGTGATCGCCCAGCGGCACGGCCTGAAGGTGATCGAGGATGCGGCCCAGGCGATCGGTGCCCGCCGTTCGATCGACGGCGTGTGGCGTATGGCCGGGGAGCTGGGGTGGGTGACAGGGTACTCGTTCTTCCCGAGCAAGAACCTGGGCGCCTGGGGTGACGCCGGCATGATGGTGACCTCGGACGATGCGACGGCCGAGCGGCTGCGCAAGCTCCGGCTGCACGGCGGTGCCAAGCTGTACCACCACGAGGAAGTGGGTACCAACTCGCGGCTGGACACGCTGCAGGCGGCGGTGCTCCTGGCGAAGCTGCCGCACCTGGCGGCCTGGTCGAGTCGCCGCCGCGAGCATGCGGCGTATTATGGCGCGGCGTTCGCCGATGTGAGCGCCGTCCGCCCGCCGGTCGTGGCTGCCGGGAACGAGCACATCTTTCATCAGTACACGGTGCGGACTGAGCGCCGCGACGCCCTCCAGGCGCATCTCAAGGCGAAGGGCATCGGCTCGGCGATCTATTACCCGATTCCGCTGCACCGCCAGGAGTGTTTCGCATCGCTGGGATACGCGGCCGGCAGCCTGCCGCGGTCCGAGCGCGCGGCTCTGGAAGTACTGTCGCTCCCCATCTTTCCGGAGCTCACGCACGCGCAGCTCGATTACGTGATCGACGCGATTCG
>DATGDE010000189.1:0-7117 GCA_035311125.1 Gemmatimonadales bacterium | reverse complement strand
GGGCGGGAGCGCCGCTTGCGCTGGAGGCGGGCTACGCCGATCAATCGCATTTCATCCGTGAATTCAAAGCACTGGCCGGCGTAACGCCCACCGAGTTCGCGGCGGAGCGGCGCTCCGGCATCGTCCTGGACGACGGCGCCGCTCAGATGTAGCGCGCCAGCGCCATGGCGGTGACGGCCAGGGCGACCAGCACGGCGACGACCTGACCCGCGCGGATGCCGCGCTGCCGCGACGCCAGCGCCGACATGAGCACGGCCTGCCGCTCCTCAGGCGCCCCCTGGGCGGCGCTCTGCGCCAGGTTGGCGGCCCGGGTCATGGCGGGCCGCATCACGACGACCCCGACCAGGAAGGCGAGGATCGCCGCTGTCGCGCCCAGCCCGATCGTGATGCCCATCCCTGATCGCATGAAGGCCGGCTGGAATCCTCCCGAAACCTTCCAGTAGAGCCACAGGCCGGAGAGGATCGTGAGCCCGGCGACGACCGGCATGATCTGCATGAAGCGCCGGCGGTTGAGGGCAGCCCCGACCTTGGCGCCCTCCGGACCGGCATCGACGATCGAAGGGAAGAGGAAGATCGCGCTGAAGACAACTGTGCCGGCCCAGAAGACGCCCAGCCCGATGTGCAGCAGACGCATGATGAGCAGCGACAGATTCACGAATGGCTCCTTCGCATGGGAGGAGCCCCAATTCTAACATGGCCGACCGGCTGGTTTGATGTCACATTTGGATCTCATGCCTATCCCCAACGAGCGCCGGCGGGTCGCCGATCGCCGCGCCATCCTCGAACGGCGTTCGGGCGCTGCGTGGCCGGGGCAACAGCCCGCGGTCGATCGGCGCCTGCCGGGCGACCGGCGGTCCGGCCACGAGCGGCGGCTGTCCATCCTTTCCGCGGAAGACCAGATCGACGAAGCGCTCCGCCTGCTCACCCGGGTCGTGGAGACCGGCTCGCTCCCGGACGAAGAGCGGCGCAGTCTCGAGGCCGCGATGGTACGGCTGCGGTTCGCCCTGGATCGCCTCGAGCACACCTGACCCGTCCGCAACCATTCGCCGGCGGACGGCATCTAACGGGGTGACTGGATACCCGGAGCCCCCGATGACCGCCCTGACGCTGACGCTGTCCCCGAACGTGCACACCGGCCCCTGCCTCACCCTGCCGGCCAGGCTGCACGCCCGCTGGTCTGCGGCGGGCAGCACCCGCGAATACTGCCTGCACGATCTAACGGGCCGGCCGCTCGGCACGATCGCCGCGCCGGTCGCGCGCCCGGTCGTCGGCTCGACCGCTCCGACCATCTACCTCCGCCGCAACAGCTGAGCGGCGGCCTGCGCGCCCACCCCGTTCGCGGTCCGGACGGGGTGGGCGCTTGTTGTTTCCGGACCCGACCGCTGGCGCCATCCCGGGGTACAAGGACCTTCACCACAGGAGGATCTCATGCCACGACTTCGCGCGGCCGTCGCCGGCGTCATCATGGCCTTCACCTCGGTTACCCTCTTCGCCCAGGATCCGGGATATGGCGGCATGGGTGGCGCGGGCCGTCCCAGCGAGTGGCGCGATCGCGGGGTGCGGCACCCGGCGCAGGCCCTTCCGTCGGCCGAGCAGCTCGAGGGCCCGCCGCTCCCCGATTTCTTCGTGCCGCGCTTCGAGCTCGATAGCGGTCAGGCGAAGGAGTACCGCGCGGTCTACGACTCGTTCATGACCGCCACGGCGGTGATCCGCGACAGCGCCCTGGCCGCACGCCGGGGCATCGATGTCGCGCTCCAGGGCGGCGACCGTCAGGCGGCGCGCTTCGGCGTCCCGCTGTTGCGGATGTTGGGAGATACTCTAGAGAAAGAGGACGAGCGATTCGATCGGCGGCTGAAGGGAATTCTCAACGGCGCCCAGCGGAAAGCCTACAAGAAGTGGAGCGACGAGCAGCGGCGCCAGCAGGACGATGCCCGCCGCGAGGAGATGGAACAGCTCGGAGGCCGCCGCGGAGGACCCTGACCGGAGCCTCGGGTCAGCGCGCCAGGTCCGGGTAGAGTCGGGCGGCCAGCGCTACCAGGATCGCGAGCATGGCAAACTCCACCGCGACATCGAGCCCGAGGCCGATGTGGCTGCCAGCCTGGTGGATCATCGTCGCGCGCAGGGCGTCCACGAGGTAGGTGAGCGGATTCAGCCGCGCGAGCGCGCGTAGCCAGGACGGCATCATGTCGAGCGGATAGATCGCGTTGCTCGCGAAGAAGAGTGGCATCGTGAGCAGCTGGCCGATGCCCATGAAGCGCTCCCGCGTCTTGACGATGCACGCAATCGTGAGCGAAAACGTCGCGAACGCCGCCGAGCCCAGCATGACGAACGCCATCACGCCGAACAGACTGGCCGGATCGAACCGCAGACGCACGCCGAGCAGCGCCGCGAGGAGATAGATGATGACGGTCTGCGGCACGCCGCGTAGCCCCGCCGCGATCCCCTTCCCCAGCACCAGGCTGGCGCGGGGAGCCGGGCTCACCAGGAGCTTGTGCACGATTCCCAGATCCCGCTCCCAGATCACGGCGATACCGTAGAAGATGGCGGCGAACAGAACGCCCTGCGCCAGGATCCCCGGCGCCAGGAACTCCACGTAGGACAGATCGCCGGTGGGGATGGCACGGACCCGGCTGAAGACCTGCCCGAACACCAGCAGCCACAGCACCGGTTGCACCGCGCGCGTCGCGAGCTCGGTGGGGTCGCGCACCAGCTTCCGTACTTCGACCTCGGCGATCGCCAGGGTCCCGGCGACGAAGTCGGCGGCGGCCCGGTTGCTAGCCGCGCCGGCGGAGGGCGCTGCGGAGGCGGCTTGTGTCACGGTAGGTTCCTCCCTGGTCGATCGAGCCGCCGACGGATCGGATGAACACGTCGGCCAGCGTCGCTTCGGGTCCGATCGCGGCCTTCAGGTCGTCGGGCGCGCCGAGCAGCCCCACACTGCCCTGATGCATGACCGCGAGCCGGTCACACAGCTCGTCGGCCTCCTCCATGTCGTGCGTCGAGAGGAGAATCGTCGTCCCCGACTCTCCTTTGAGCTCGCGCAGCCTTTCCCACACGGCCAGCCGCGCCACGGGATCCAGACCGATGGTGGGTTCGTCGAGAAACAGGACCACGGGCCGGTGGAGCATTGCCTGGGCGAGCTCCAGCCGTCGGATCATGCCGCCCGAGTATGTCCGGACGAGGTGGTCCGCCGCGGCATCGAGATCCATGAACGCGAGCACGTCCGCGATGCGGCGCCGCCGCTCCTCGCGGGGGATCCTGTACAGCTTGGCGGACAGCGTCAGGTTCTCTCGTCCGGTGAGGCCGCCGTCGGCCGAGAGCAGCTGGGGGACGTAACCGATCCGCCGCCGTACCTCGGGTGCCTGGGCGACGACGTCGAACCCGGCGACGCGCGCCGAGCCGGCGCTGGGCGGCAGCAGCGTGGTCAGCATCTTGATCGTCGTGCTCTTTCCTGCCCCGTTGGGGCCGAGCAGGCCGAAGATCTCCCCGGGCTGCACGGTGATGTTGAGGTCGTCGACGGCCGCGAGCGATCCGTACATGCGACGCAGGCCAACCGTCGCGATGACCGGCGCAGGCGATCCGACCGGGGAGCCGTCCATGAGAGACCAGCTTAAGGCCGCCGGGTATATTTCGCTGCCCCTGTGAGCCCGCCCTCGGAGTCCTCCTCCCCACCACCCCACAAGTGGATCGTCGCCGGCACCGTTCTGACCGGCACCATCATGGCGGTGCTCGACGCGAGCATCGTCAACGTCGCGCTCCCCAACATGAGTGGCGAGCTCGGCGCCACGGTGGAGGAAATCACCTGGGTCGTCACCGGGTACCTGCTGTCCAACGTGATCATCATGCCGTTGATCGCCTGGCTGTCGGCGCGGTTCGGGCGAAAGCGGCTCTATGTCGCGAGCGTGGTGCTGTTCACGGTGAGCTCGATGGCGTGCGGCCTGGCGCGCACGCTGCCCCTCCTCGTGGGATTCCGCGTGCTCCAGGGTTTCGGAGGCGGCGTTCTGATGACCGTCTCGCAGGCCATCCTGCGTGAAACCTTCCCGGTCGCCGAGCAGGGCCTGGCGATGGGCGTGTACGGCATGGGCGTCGTCCTCGCCCCTGCGTTCGGTCCGACGCTCGGTGGCTGGCTCACCGATCAGTATTCCTGGCCATGGATCTTCTATGTCAATGTCCCGATCGGCATCCTGAACCTGGTGCTGGTGCAGCGGTTCATCGAGGACCCGCCCTATCTCACCCGGACGCGCGGGCGGATCGACTGGCAAGGCATCGCCCTGCTCACCATAGGGCTCGGTGCGCTGCAGCTGATGCTCGAGCAGGGAGAGCACCACGATTGGTTCCAGTCTTCGTTCATCGTCCTCCTGGCGATCACAGCCGCGATCGGCATGATGCTGTTCATCTGGCGGGAGCTCACCGGGGACCGGCCCGCCGTGGACCTGCGGTTGCTCGGCAAGGCGTCGTTCAGCTCGGCCACGGCGCTGGGCGGCGTGCTGGGCATGGGACTGTACGGCAGCCTGTTCCTGCTCCCGCTATTTCTCCAGAACCTGCTCGGCTATCCGGCCGAGCGGTCCGGGCTGGCGCTGATGCCGCGCTCGCTGGCCATGGCCGTGCTGATGCCCATCGCCGGACGATTCTACAATCGCCTCGGTCCCCGCCTCCTCGTGGCCGCGGGACTTCTGGTGAGCGCCGTGTCGTTTTGGGAGCTCGCTCACCTGACGAGTGCCGTGGGATTCTGGGACATCTTCCTGCCGCAGCTCTGGCAGGGAGTCGGGTTCAGCCTGATCTTCGTCGCCTTGAGCACCGCGGCGTTCGCGCAGCTGCCGCGGGCCAAGATGACGGCGGCGGCGGGGCTCTACAACGTGGTGCGCCAGGTGTGCGGCAGCGTGGGCATCGCCGTGGCGGCCTCCGAGCTCACCCGCGGCGTGGCGCGCTATCACAGCGTGCTGGCCGAGCACGTCACGGCGTACAATCCCATCGCGCGCGAGTGGCTTCAGGGCGCAGCGGCGGCGATGCGCCGCGCGGGAGCCGACGCGGTTACGGCGGGCCAGCGGGCCCTCGAGCTGATCGACCTGGACGTGAACCGGCAGGCCGCCGTGCTGTCCTACAACCACGTGTTCGCCCTGGTAGCGGCGCTGTTCGTGATCGTGCTCCCACTTGTCCTGCTGTTGCGCCCGTCCCAGGCCCGCGGCGAGGCGCCCGACTCGGTGGAGCCGTGAGGTCGGACGCGCTCAGCGAGTGATCGCCTCGGCCTGACGCGGCCTCACCGGCACATGCGCTGGCAGCCGAGCGCATCGTAGTCTAGGTTGGTGCCCATGCGACCTCCAAAACCGTTTCTGCTGTTCCTGCTCGCTCCCGCGCTGGCCGGCCGTGCCGCGGCCCAGAGCAACGCCGAGCGCATGGCGAACGACCGCTACACGCGCTCGCACGACTACGATCTGGTGGATCAGCGGATCGCCTTGCGCGACTTCGATTGGGATTCGACGTCCTTCGAAGGCCAGGTGGTCACCACCCTCCTCGCCCGGCGCCCGGGGCTCGACTCCGTGATCCTCGACGCGGGGGCGAAGCTGCGCATCGCGCGCGTCGCCGACGGGGCCGGTCACACCCTGCGCTTCTCCACTCACGGCGACACGCTGGTGGTGTTTCCCGCCGCGCCCGTCCCCTTCGGCGACACCACGCGGTTCACCGTCACCTATCACGGCCGGGTGGAGAACGGCACCGGGCTGACGTTCATCCAGCCGGAGGGACGCCCCCATCGTCCGCTGCAGATCTGGAGCCAGGGGGAGGACCACAACAACCACTTCTGGTTCCCCACCTACGACTTTCCCAACGACAAGATGACCTGGTCGCTCGAAGCGACCGTCCCCCGGGGGTTCACCGCCGTCTCGAACGGCCGGCTCACAGTCGACCGGCGCAACGCCGACGGCAGCCGCACGATGAGCTGGCGCCAGGACAAGCCCAGCGCCACCTACCTGGTATCGCTGATCGTGGCGCCGCTCGTGAAGATCCACGACGCGTGGCGCACCGTTCCGGTGGACTACTACGTCTACAAGGAAGACAGCGCCCGGGCCCCACGCCTGTTCCACCGCACCCCCGACATGATCGACGTCTACTCGAGGCTGACGGGCATCCCCTATCCGTGGTCCAAATACGCGCAAACCACCGTCGCCGATTTCTTCGGCGGCATGGAAAACGTGAGCGCGACGACCCTGGTGGACTGGCTCCCCGACTCGCGGGCGTACGCCGACCGGCCGTGGTACGACTGGCTCCTCATCCCCCACGAGCTGGCGCACCAGTGGTTCGGGGACTACGTGACCACCGAGAACTGGGCCAACATGTGGCTCAACGAAGGCTTCGCCGAGTTCATGCCGGGGCAGTACTGGGAAACCCGCCTCGGCCGCCACGCCGCCGACGACTACTACCTGGACGAGTACCGGCAGTTCATGCAGACCGACGCCCGGCGACGCATGCCGCTCGCCGCGGAGGGCTCGAACAACATCTACCCCAAGGGCGCGCTGGTCCTGCGGATGCTGCAGCGGGTTCTCGGGCCCGAGCGCTTCTGGGCCGCAATCCACCGCTATCTGACCGACCACGCCTACGACAACGCCACCACCGACGACCTGCGCCAGGCGGTGCTCGACGCCACGGGCGAGAGCCTCGACTGGTTCTGGGACGAGTGGATGTACCAGGCGGGGTACCCGGAGCTGGCTGTCACGACCGCGTACGACTCCGCCGCCGCCCGCCTCACCCTCACCGTCCGGCAGACCCAGGTGGACACCGCCAAGGCCGACAGCACCGGACTGCGCTTCACCACGCCGGCGGTGTTCCGCATGCCGCTCACGATCCGCGTCGGAACCGCGGACGGCGACGTCGTCCAGCACGCCGAGCTGAGCCAGCGCGAGCAGACCATCGTGATCCCGGGCGTGCGGCGCGCGCCGGCCATGGTCATCTTCGACGACGGCAACGCGATCCTCAAGACGCTGACGTTCGACCAGCCGACGAGCTGGCTCGCGACGCAGCTCGAGCGAGACCCGGATCTGTGGAACCGGCAGTGGGTGATCGAGCGTCTCGCGGAGCGACGTTCGGACTCCACGGCCGCGGCCGCGTTGGCCCAGGCTGCCGTCTC
>DATGDE010000188.1:0-13996 GCA_035311125.1 Gemmatimonadales bacterium | reverse complement strand
GCCCGGTAGCTCCCGACGAGCAGCGCCACGACGAGCGCCACCAGGATGTTCTCGAGCAGCCAGTCGTGCCGGTCGAGCGGCCGGATCGCCAGCACGATCCAGGCGAGCCCGTACCACAGGGCGAGCCCCTGCAGCAGCCGGCGGCGCCTGAAGCGCGCTTCGCGGTGGCTGGTGGAGGTGGAGAGCATGGCGGGAGCCGTCAGCCATCAGCCATCAGCAGGCAGAAGCGGCTTGCTGATGGCTGACGGCTGATTGCTGACGGCTCATGGCCGAGGCTGCTACCGAGCCGGCCCCGGCCCCTGCACCGGCACCGTCACCGGGTTCAGTATCTGCCCGATCCGCGCCTGCAGATCCAGGAGGTGGGCGCGCGTGGTGCGGTCGGCGGCGCGTCCCGCCGCGGTCCCCAGGGTCGTCTGCAGCTCGCGCAGCTCGAGGCGCGCCAGCGACCGCGCGTCGGCCGGGCGGGGCGGCGGCGGGGTGAATCCCGGGAACCCGCTGAAGCCGGGCGGCAGCGGCGTCACGAGCGGCGTGTTGATCAGGCGGTTCATCTGATCCACGAACGTCTGCTGCAGATTGCGGCGGTAGGCGTCCACGCTGGGCCGCGCGGCGCCGAGCTCGGAGAAGATCCCGCTGCGCAGATCGTCGAGCAGGTCGGCGAGCGTGTACGCCGTCCCCGCCGGCATCGTGGCCCCCTGCTCGGCTAGCCGCGAGAGCCGGGAGTCCTGGAGCAGCGCGTTCAGCACGGCCGTCTGCCGCGTGCGGATGCGCTCCACGAACCCGGTGGGTTCGATGCGCCGCAGCACCGCGGTGTCGAGGAAGTACGACGGCGTGGCGAAGGCGTTCTCGTTGAGGAAGCGCACCGCCTCCGCCTGCTGGGCTCGCGGCACGGGCTGGTGAATCGACCCGCGCTGATCGGGATATCTCTCGTGCCGCCACACGCCGCCCGGGACGACGGCGACGTGATTCATCTCGAGGCTCCACTGCCCGATCAACCGGTCGTACAGGTCGTCGAGCAGCGAGTAGTCCTCGAGCGAGTCCGTGGTCGTCGCGGGGAGCAGCATCGGGACGAGTCGCTTGATGTTCGCCAGCCCATACCGCGTGGCCTTCACGGGATCGTCGCCCAGCGCTTCGGTCTGCGTGCGCGGGTCGATGCCGTCCGGGTTGCCGAAGCGCAGCCACGGCATGCTGTCCTGCATCCGCGCCAGGGAATCGAGCACCGGCCGCTCGGCGTCGGGGGTCGTCACGCCGGGAATGCGGCGATAGCCCCAGTCGATCACGTAGTAGTCCCACGGCCCCAGCGTCGGCATCAGCTGCACGTCGTCCCCGGGCTGCGCGACATAATTGTTGCGGGCATAGTCCATGATGGAGTAGGACGTCCCGTTCTTGCGCGTGTAAGTGGGGCTGCGCAGTGAGTCCACGGGATACATGCCCGACGAGAGCATGTTGTGCGGCAGGCCGAGGGTGTGGCCGACCTCGTGGGTCGCCACGTAGGCCACCATCTGCCCCACCAGCGAATCGGGGAGTGGGAGATGGCGGGCGCGCGGATCCACCGCGCCGACCTGGACCCAGTACCAGGCCTCGAGCAGGCTGGTGATGTTCTGGAACCAGCCGACGTTGGACTGGAGGATCTCACCGGTCCGCGGATCGCTCGTGTGCGGGCCGTAGGCGTTTTCGATCTGCGACGGAAGCCAGCGGATCGTCGAATAGCGCGCGTCGTCGAGGTCGAAGTCCGGATCCTCCTGCGGCGTCGGCGCGCGACGCGCCTGAATGGCGTTGGAGAATCCGGCCGCCCGGAACACCGGCTCCCAGGCCTCCACCCCCTTGATGATCCACGGCACCCACTTCTCCGGCGTCGCCGGATCGAGGTAGAACACGATCGGCTTGATGGGATCGCTCACCGCGGCGTTGGGATCCTTGGGCTCGAGCCGCCAGCGGGTGATGTAGCAGCGCTCGGTCACGCGGTGGCGGTCGAGGCCGTAGTCGGTCTGGCGCACCGAGAAGAACCCGACGCGATTGTCGCACAGCCGGCGCGCCATCGGATGCTCGGGCAGCAGCACCATCGAGTAGTGCATCTCGAAGGAGGCGGTGCCCAGCGCGCGGTCGCCGCCCGGAATGGAGTCGCCCTCGAAGGTGTGCAGCGCTCGGACGTCGATGTTCGTCGGGAACGACCGGGCCGATTCGACGAGCGAGCGCGCCGGATCGAGACGCCGGAACCGGTACACGCGCCGCGTGTTCAGCTCAGGGACGTCGGTCGTGAAGAGCTTGGTCACCTCGATGACGAGGTTCGAGTCTCCCGGGCTGAACGCCGCGACGTCGAAGCTCATCAGGACCGGCTCGACGGTCGACAGCTGCACCGCCCGCGACACCGTGGTCGAGCTGTCGGCCACGATGTCGTAGCTCTTGCCGCGCAGCAGCACGCGCGTCCCCATCCGTTGCCAGCGGACCACACGGCTGTCGAGCTCCTCCCCGCCGTAGCGCGTGCCCTCGGGCGTCGCCGCGTAGTCTACGACGAGCAGGAACGCCTTGTCGAGCTGGGCGCGCGGGATCTCGTAGAACAGCTTCTCCCCGATCCGGTGCACCAGGAACACGCCGGAATCGGTGGTCGCCTCCTTCGTGATCACCTGGCTGTAGGGCTTGGGGCCTTCCGCGCCCTGGCCGGGCCGGCCGCGCGTCGTGTCCTGCCGGGTCGCGGCCGGAGCCGCGGCGGCTCCGTGGTTGGGGACCGGCGAAGGTGTCTGGGCAGCGGGCGCGGCTTTGCCGCAGGCCGCGCCGCAGAGAGCGAGTACGACAGCGTACGAACGCATGACGATGGCTCCTCCGGGGCTAGCGCGTGATCAGGCGGACGGCGCGGTCATAGCAGCCTATAGAAGAGGCAGCTCTCGGCCCACACCCGCAAGTACGGGGGTTCAGGTTTGGTTGGTGGCGAGCTGGGCCCGACTGCTTGATAGTGACTTGAGAGCGAGGGCCATCTTTCACAGCACACCCGAATGGAGAGCCCCATGGACCGGGCCGTCGCGTTGCTCCTTTGCACCACCGCTCTGCTGACCTCTCAGCGTGGCGTGGCTCAGCGTCTGGCGCCCGCCTCTGTCGGGGTGAGCTTCGCCCGTTCCCCCGACATCCGCCAAACTCCCGCTCCACGGCGCGAGCCCGCCATGATACTGGGCGGGGTTGCTGGTGGGGCCGTTGGATTCCTGGCCGGGAGCATCATGGGCGCGGCAGTAGCGCTGTCGGGCTACGATGATGGCCTCGCCGGGCTGGCGGGCGTCACCTGGGGCGCTACCGCGGGAGTCAGCATGGGCATCCCGCTCGGCGTCCACATGGCGAATCGGAGGCGCGGAAACTACGCGACGGAGCTGGGCGCGAGTCTCGCGCTGGCAGCCGTCGGCATGGGGCTCGTCTCCGCAACGGACAGCGGCGTCCCTCTGCTCTTCGTGCCGGTAGGCCAGTTGGTCACGAGCATTCTCATCGAGCGGGCGACCGGCCGGTAAGGAAAGCGGCGCCCCGTCATCCCGGGGCTTGTTGTCGCGCGTTGTGTAGCGCTGTCACTCATGGGTGATGAGGCGGACGGCGCGGTCATAGAAGAAGTAATCCCACGCCCAGTTGGTCAGCACGAACAACCGGTTGCGGAATCCGATCAGCTGGATCAGGTGCACCACCAGCCAGACCACCCAGGCCGGGAATCCCTTGAACGACACCCCATGGATACGCGCAACCGCCGCGTTGCGTCCGATCGTCGCGAGGGTGCCGGGATCGCGATAGCGGAACTCCTCCGGCGCGGCACCGGCCAGCGCGCGGCGGATGTTCGCCGCGGCGGTCCGTCCCATCTGGATCGCCACCGGGGCCATCATCGGCAGCGACGGTCCCTGCGCCTCGAGAAACGCCGAATCGCCGATCACGAACACCTCGGGGTGGCCCGCCAGCTGGAGCGTGGGCTCCACCACCACCCGACCCAGGTGCGCCGTAGCGATCCCGAGCCGCTCGGCGAGCGGCGCGGCGCGCGCCCCGGCGGCCCAGATCAGCGTGCGCGCCGGGATCACCTCGCCGCTCTTCAGCCGCGCCGCCGCACCGTCGAAATCGACCACCATCGCGCCGTGCCGCACCTCGACGTGCTTCTTCCAGAGCGTCGCCGCCGCCGCCTCGGAGAGCCGCGGCGTGAACCCGGCGAGCAGCCGATCGCCCGCCTCGAGCAGCAGGATGCGCACGTCCTTGAGATTGAGGCGCGGGTAATCCTTCACGAGGACCAGCCGGATCAACTCCGACAACGCGCCGGCCATCTCCACCCCGGTCGGACCGCCGCCCACCACTATGAAGCTCAGCAGCGCGTGGCGCCGCTCCGCGTCAGGCTCGAACATCGCCTGCTCGAAGCACGCCAGCACGTGATTGCGGACCCGCACGGCGTCGGGGATGTCCTTCAACGTGAGCGCGTGCTCGGCCACGCCGCTCAGTCCGAAGAAATTGGTCTGGGCGCCTATCGCGAGGATGAGGTAATCGTAGGCGATGGCACCGTCGCCGGTCGACAGCCGGCGGTTGGGGAAATCCACGCCGGTCACGTCGGCCAGACGGAAATCGAAGTTGCGCTGCCCGCGCAGGATGGCGCGCACCGGTTTCGCGATCTGCTCCGGCTCGAGGCCCGCCGTCGCCACCTGGTAGAGCAGCGGCTGGAACAGGTGGTAGTTGTTCCGGTCCACGAGCAGTACGTCCACCGGGGCGCGGCGCAGCGCGCGGGCCGCGTTCAAGCCGCCGAACCCGGCGCCGACGACGACCACGAGCGGGCGCGCCGCTGTCACTCCACCACCACCGCCGTCCCGTAGCACAGCACTTCGGTCGCCGCCGAGCGCGCGCCGCCCACGTCCGACGCATCGTAGTGCACCCCCACGATGGCGTTGGCCCCCATCTGCTGGGCATGCTGGACCATCAGATCGTACGCGGTTTGCCGCGCCTGCTCGCACATCTCGGTGTAGGCGCCGATCTGTCCGCCCACGATCGCCTTCAAGCCCCCCATAATGTCCTGCCCGATCGTCGGGGATCGGACGATGATGCCGCGCACCATGCCCTTGTACTCGCGAATGCGGCGCCCCTGGATCTCGAAGGTGGTGGACACGGTGAGCGACGACTGAATGGCCATGCGCGGTCTCCCTGAGGGTAGTGATGCGCCGTGCAAGATGCATCGCGGGCGGCTTGAGCGCTCCCCCGACCCTGAGTATCATCCGCACGACCTACCACCCCCCCCAAGGGAGCCAGGCGATGCCCCGCGTGACGGCCCTCACGCAATCGCTCATCGGTAAGAAAGTCGTCATGGCGGTGTCGGGCGTCGTGCTGCTCGGCTACGTCCTGGGGCACATGGCCGGCAACCTCAAGATCTTCCAGGGCCCCGAGCACTTCAACGCCTACGCCGAGGGGCTGCGCACGGTCGGCGCGCCGTTCTTCGGCCGTGGACAGCTGTTGTGGATCGTGCGGCTCGTCCTGATCGCCGCCGTGGGACTGCACATCTGGGCCGCCTGGGTCGTCACCCGGGCCAGCTGGGCCGCCCGTCCCGCGGCCTACCGGACGCTGCGGCTGGTCGAAACCACCTACGCCGCCCGCACCATGCGCTGGGGCGCCGTGATCATCCTGGCGTTCGTCGCCTTTCACCTGCTGGATCTGACGTTCGGCCGGGCGAACCCCGCGTTCATCCCGGGGGACGCCTATCACAACGTAGTCGCCACCTTTCAGCGCGTACCCGTCGCCCTGGGCTATCTGGTCGCCATGGGGACGCTGTGCCTGCACATGTATCACGGCATCTACAGCGGCTGCCAGACGCTGGGGCTGAACCACCCGAAGTACAACGCGGCGCGGCGGGGATTCGCCCTGATCTTCAGTCTGGTCGTGGCGGGAGGATTCGCCACGGTGCCGCTCGCCGTCCTGACCGGGGTCGTGAGGTGACCGTGGAGCTGCGTGCCAACGTGCCCGACGGGCCGATCGAGCAGAAGTGGGAGCGCCATCGCTTCGACCTGAAGCTCGTCAACCCGGCCAACAAGCGGAAATACGAGGTGATCGTCGTGGGATCGGGGCTCGCGGGCGCCTCGGCCGCCGCCTCGCTCGCCGAGCTGGGATACCGCGTCTCCTGCTTCTGCTTCCAGGACTCGCCCCGCCGCGCGCACTCGATCGCCGCCCAGGGGGGCATCAACGCCGCCAAGAACTACCAGAACGACGGCGACTCGGCCTGGCGGCTGTTCTACGACACGGTGAAGGGCGGCGACTTCCGCTCGCGCGAGGCGAACGTGTACCGCCTGGCCCAGATCAGCGTCGACATCATCGACCAGTGCGTCGCGCAGGGGGTGCCGTTCGCGCGTGAGTACGGCGGGCTGCTGGCCAACCGGTCCTTCGGCGGCGCCCAGGTCTCGCGCACGTTCTACGCGCGCGGCCAGACGGGCCAGCAGCTCCTGCTGGGCGCCTATCAGGCGCTGTCGCGCCAGATCGGCCTGGGCCAGGTCCGCATGCACCCGCGCACCGAAATGCTCGACCTGGTGGTGGTGGACGGCAAGGCCCGTGGCATCGTGGTGCGCGACCTCGTAACCGGGCAGATCCGCTCGCACTCCGCCCATGCGGTCGTGCTGGCGACCGGCGGGTACGCGAACGTCTACTACCTCTCCACCAACGCCAAGGGCTGCAACGTCACGGCGACCTGGCGGGCGGCGCGGCGGGGCGCGCTGTTCGCGAACCCGTGCTTCACCCAGATCCACCCGACCTGCATCCCCGCCCACGGCGTGCACCAGTCGAAGCTGACGCTGATGAGCGAGTCGCTGCGCAACGACGGCCGCATCTGGGTCCCGAAGCAGCAGGCCGACGCCCGCCGGCCGGCCGACATCCCCGTGGGCGAGCGCGATTACTACCTGGAGCGGATGTACCCGAGCTTCGGCAACCTGGTGCCGCGCGACGTGGCGTCGCGCCGCGCCAAGGAGATGTGCGACGCGGGCCACAGCGTCGTGCCCGGAGGGCACGGCGTCTATCTCGACTTCCGCGACGCGATCCAGCGCCTGGGACAACAGGTCATCGCCGAGCGCTACGGCAACCTGTTCGAGATGTACGAGCGCATCACGGGGGAGAATCCCTATGAGGTCCCGATGCGCATCTACCCGGCGCCGCATTACACGATGGGCGGGCTGTGGGTGGACTACAACCTGATGTCGAACCTCGAGGGCCTGCACGTGATCGGCGAGGCCAACTTCTCCGATCACGGTGCGAACCGCCTCGGCGCGTCGGCGCTGATGCAGGGGCTGGCCGACGGATACTTCATCCTCCCCTACACCATCGGCAACTACCTCGCGCAGCATTCCCTCCCCCCCGTGGACGAGCACCACGCCGCGTTCCGCCAGGCGGTGGCCGAGGTGAATGAGCGGACCGCGCGGCTGCTCGGCGTCAACGGCGCGACCAGCGTGGATGCGTTTCACCGCGAGTTGGGCCGCGTGCTCTGGGATCGCTGCGGCATGTCGCGGCGGCGCGAGGGCCTGGAGCAGGCCATCGGCGCGATCGGCGAGCTGCGCGAGCGGTTCTGGAAGGACGTCTACGTCGGCGGCCGGGGCGAGGACCTCAATCAGGCGCTCGAGAAGGCGGGGCGCGTGGCGGACTTCATGGAGTTCGCCGAGCTGATGTGCATCGACGCCCTGCACCGCGAGGAGTCCTGCGGCGGTCATTTCCGCGAGGAGTACCAGACGCCCGACGGCGAGGCGAAGCGGGATGACGCCCGGTTCTCCTACGCGGCCGCCTGGGAGTGGAAGGGCGCGGGCACCGCTCCCCAGCTGCACCAGGAGCCGCTCGCCTTCGAGCACGTCCACCTCGCCCAGCGGAGCTACAAGTAATGCGCCTCGTCCTCCACGTCTGGCGACAGGCCGGCCCCGCGGCTCCGGGCACGTTCGCGCGCTACGAGGCGGCGGATGTCTCGCCCGACATGTCCTTCCTCGAGATGCTGGACGTCCTGAACGAGACGCTGGTGGCCCGGAAGGAAGAGCCGGTGGCGTTCGATCACGATTGTCGCGAGGGGATCTGCGGCTCCTGCGGCCTGGTGATCAACGGCCGGCCGCACGGCCCGCAGCGCGCCACCACGGCCTGCCAGCTGCACATGCGCCACTTCGCCGACGGCGACGAGATCTGGATCGAGCCGTGGCGCGCGCGCGCGTTTCCCGTGCTCAAGGACCTCGTGGTGGACCGCGGGGCGTTCGACCGCATCATCCAGGCGGGTGGATTCATCACGGCGCGGACCGGCAGCGCCCCGGAAGCGAACGGCCTGCCGGTGGCGAAGCGCGATGCCGACCGGGCGATGGACGCCGCGGCTTGCATCGGGTGCGGCGCGTGCGTCGCCGCGTGCCCCAATGCCAGCGCGATGCTGTTCGTGGCGGCGAAGGTGTCGCACCTCGGCAGCCTGCCGCAGGGCCAGCCCGAGCGCTACGAGCGCGTGGTGCAGATGGTGGCCACGATGGACGAGGCGGGATTCGGGGCGTGCACCAACCACGGCGAGTGCATGGCGGCCTGCCCCAAGGAGATCTCGGTGGATTTCATCGCCCAGCTGAACCGCGACCTCATGCACGCGACGCTGCGGCCGCCGCGGGAGGGGCAGCAGTGGAGCGGCGCGGCCTAGAGCTTCACGACCGCCATCGTCTCCTTCACGGCGGTCGCCGATTTGTCCAGCGCGGCCCGCTCGGCGTCGGAGAGCTGCACCTCCAGAATCTGCTCCACCCCGCCCTTCCCCAGCTTGCACGGCACGCCGCAGTAGATCCCCGACAACCCGTACTCTCCCTCCAGCCATGCCGCGCACGGCAGGATCCGCTTCTTGTCGAGCACGATCGCCTCGGCCATCTGCACCGCGGCCGCCGAGGGCGCGTAGTACGCGGAGCCGGTCTTCAGGAAATTCACGATCTCCGCGCCGCCGTTGCGGGTGCGCTCCACGATCTTGGCGAGCGTCGCCTGGTCCAGCAGCTGGCTCACGGGAATTCCTGAAACGGTCGTGTAGGAGACGAGGGGCACCATCGTGTCGCCGTGGCCGCCCAGCACCATCGCCTGGATGTCCTCGACCGAGACGCTCAGGGCTTCGGCCAGAAAGCTGCGGTAGCGCGCGGTGTCGAGCACGCCGGCCATGCCGACGACGCGCTCGCGGGGAAACCCGGTGACCTGCTTCGCCACCCAGCACATCACGTCGAGCGGGTTGGAGACCATGACGACGATCGCACGCGGCGCCACCCGCTTGATCTGCTCGGAGACCTGCCGGACGATCTCGACATTGGTGCGGACCAGGTCATCCCGGCTCATGCCCGGCTTGCGCGCGATGCCCGCCGTGACGATGAACAGCTCGCTCCCCTCGGCGGCCCCGTAGTCGTTCGTCCCCACGACGCGGGTGTCGAACCTCTCGATCGGCGCGGACTCCCACTGATCGAGGCCTTTCCCCTGCGGGACGCCTTCGATCACGTCCACCAACACCACCGTGCGCGCCAGGCTTTTCTCCGCCAGGCGCTGCGCCGCCGTGGCGCCCACGTTACCGGCTCCCACCACCGTGATCTTCTGGAACATGTGCCGCTGCCTTCCCGGAGGATTGGTGGGGGAAAGCTAACCCGAGGAGACTGATCCGCGGAGCGCGCGTCAGTGTCGCGCGGGCGCGCTCCGGAAGGCCGAGTCCGGCGGGGTGAGCGGGTCCGCGGTCCACCGCTCCAGACGATACACCGTGGAATCCCCCTCGCGCCGCACCTGGAATCCGCTCGCCGTGGAATCGAACGAGAGCACGAGCAGCGGCAGACCGGCGGCCCCGCGCAGCGTCACCCGGCGCCGCGGCGAGCGGTGCGCGACCGAATCGGCCGCGGCGTCGTTCGCGAAGCCGCTCGCCTCGAGATCGCGGAACCGGCCCAGGAATGCCGCGACCTTGGCCGAATCCGCCGCTTCCGCGCCGAGCCGCCACCCACGCGCGCCGGCCGACAGCTCGTAGCGGTGCGCCCCACGCGCGATGGCGATCCCACGCACGCTGTCGGGCGTGACTGCCGCGATACGGTGGTCGCGCCACTGATCCACGGGCCGTCGCACCAGCTCGGGCAGTTGGCCCCGCCACAACCACACCGTGTCGGAGCCCGGTCGCCGCAGATAGCCGGTTCCGTATTGCGACCCGGCCGCTCCGATCACCAGCCGCAATGCCTCGTGTCCGCCGCTCGTCAGCCGCAGCCACCATGCCCCGGCGCTGTCCACACCCATCCGCGAGAAGGAGGTCGGGCTGACTGCCGCCACCTCCGAGGGAGCCGAATCGCGCAGCGCGAGGAACAGGTCCTGCACGGCCTGCCGCGACGCCCGGTGCTGGTTGACGAGCCAGCGCTCGCCGTCGCGTGCGATCCGCAGCGTATCGGCGCCGTGCGTGATGACGATCGAATCGGCCTGCTCCGCGGTGACGCCGGGCAACGCCAGCGTCCCGGCCACGACATCGGAACCGTGCGACAGCGCGCGCGAGGCTCCCCAGAGCGCTGCCAGGATGACGAGCGCCGCCACGAGCAGGCGCAGCTGGCGCGCGCTCATGCGACCGCCTCCATGCCGCCGGCGAGCGGCCTGTAGGGCTGGCGCGTCAGCCGCCGCCGCCGCACCAGACGCCACGCCCCGGCGAGCACGACGAGCAGCGGCACGCCGATGAGGTTCCCGTAGCGGGCCGCCAGGCGCAGCGCAGGGCTGGAATAGACCAGCGACGGCGGCGTCCGGTCCTTGGAACGGATGGCGATCAAAGCCTCGTCCTGCGCCAGCCAGTCCACCGCGTTCTCGACGAACACGCCGTTCCCCGGGTCATTCTGCAAATACCGGTCACTCGCGAAATCGTCGCTGCCGACCACTACCAGCCGGCCCTGAGCCCCGGCGGCGGCACCGCTCGAGGCGCGCGGGTTCACCAGGACCGCGACCACCTGCGGCGCCAGGTTCTGTTGGGGGAAGTCCTGCTGCGGCGAGAGCAGCGCCTCCTGCTGCTGCGCCCCGGACACCTTGCTCGTCACGAACAGCGGGGTCACGCTCCCCCGCGGTGCGCCGGAGGTGTCGATCGAGCTGGCCCAGGGCAGGAAGAGTCCCTGCAGCTCGGCGTTGACCGGCGTGGAGCGGGTGGAGAGCGCCTTGATCCAGAGCGGGTAAGCCATGATGAGCTGGCCGAGCTGGCTCGGCATCGACACCGGCACATTCGAGGCGAGATCGTAAACCATGTCGGAACGGATCGACACGCCGTACGATTTGAGCAGCGCATTCCACGCAACCGGGCGCGCGTTGGCCATCGGCATCTGCGGCGATCGCATCATCCCCGAGGCCATCACCAGCGCGCTCCCCCCGCGCGACAGGAACCGCATCAGCGGCTCGAGCTGGCTCGAGGGGATCGAGTCGGGATTGCCGACCAGCACGACGGCCTTGAGGTCCGAGCCCAGACTGGAGTCGGCGGCGAGCGACACGTCGCGCACGGTGTAGCTCCGCTCCAACTCCTGGCGCAGACCGTTGTAGCCCGGCGGGGGTGGCGCCCCGTAAGCAGGCGGAGGCTCACTCGCGATCCACCCGATCGCCGGTTTGCTGGTGCGGGTGAGGTCCCGGATGAACGAGGTAAGGCGGTATTCGAGATCGTCCGTGCGGCGCACCAGCGGGATCTGACGCACCTCGTTCGCGTACTGCAGCGCGATGCCGAGGTATCCCTCTTTGACCTGCAGCGACGTCTGACCGACCACGTTGAACTGGACGGGCGGAATGCCCAACGACTGAGCTTCTCGAGCGGCGGCCGTGTCGGCACTGGGATCGGTCGCGACCAGCCGCACTTTTCCGTGTCCCGCGGCCCGATAGTCGCCCAGCAGGTCGTCCACGTCGCGCTTCACGAACGCCACCTCGGGGGGCAATTCGCTCGAGGCGAACAGCTTGATCGTCACGAGATCGGGAAGTTTGCCCAGCAGCTGTTTGGTCGCCCGCGACAGCGTGAATTGCCTGCCCGGCGTCAGGTCGAGCCGGCCGCCGATGTAACGGCCGAACAGGTTGAGCACCACGAGGGCGGCCACCGCGACGGCCGTGCCCAATTTCAGGCGGCGCAGGTCGGGACCCTGGGGGCTCAGCTTGCGCCGCATCAGCGAGAAATAGGCGAGACACAGGAAGACCGCGGCCAGCGTCACGAAATACAGCGCGTCCCGCAGATCGATGACCCCGCGGGCGATCTGCGTGAAATGCGACAGGACGCCGAGCGCGGCGGCGATCACGCTCAGGCCGGGGGGCAGGCCCACCAGCAACGGGTCGAGCCCGACCAGCACCAGCACGAACATCACGGCTACGCCTACGATGAAGGCGGTGATCTGATTGCGCGTGACGCTCGAGGCCCACAGGCCGACGCCGGCCAGCCCGGCGGTGAGCAGCGCGGCGCCGACGTATTGCGCGAGCACCACCCCGACTTCGAGATGCGCGCCGAACCACAGGCCGACCGGAATGAGTAGCGTTAGCGCCAGGGCGAGCCACAGGAAGAGCACCTGCCCCGCGTACTTGCCGAGCAGCAGCTCCAGCTCCGTGATCGGCTGGGCGAGTACGACCTCGAGCGTGCCGCCGCGTGCGTCCTCGGCCAGCGCCCGCATGGTCACCGCGGGGACGAAGAACAGCAGCACCCAGGGCAGCAGATCGAGCATCGGCCGCAGGGTGGCGACCCCGTACAGGTCGATCTGACGGAAGAACAGGAAATCGTTCACGACGACGAAGACGACGAGCAGGATGTAGGCGGTAGGCTGATCGAACAGCGCCTTCAGCTCGCGACGCGCCACGGCACGGATGGCGTTCATGCGGCCACCGCGCCTTTCTCCGGCGCGGGCGCATCCGCCGTCAGCTCGCGGAACAGGTCCTCCAGGCTCCCCTGCTCCTGGTGCAGCTCGTACAGCACCCAGTTCTCACGCTTGGCGAGCGCGAAGATCTCGGGTCGCAAATCCCCGCCCCCGCCCACCATGAGCCGGACGCGCGTGCCGTTCCCGGCGGTTGCGCCGCCCAACGGCTCCAGCCGCTCGACGCCCGGGAGCCGCTCGAGCCGCTCGACGACACCCTTGCCGGTCGCCTCGACGGTGAGTTGCACGGCGCCTTCGGCGCGACGCATCAGGACGTCCATCGCACCGTCCGCCACGATCCTCCCCCGGTTGATGATCAGGAGTCGCGAGCAGCTCTGCCGCACTTCGGAGAGCACGTGGGTGGACAGCAGCACGGTGCGCTCCCGTCCCAGATCCTCGATGAGCCGGCGGATCTCCACCCGCTGATTGGGATCGAGGCCTTCGGTCGGCTCGTCCAGCACCAACAGGTCGGGATGGTGCAGGATCGCCTGCGCCAGACCCACCCGCTGCCGGTAGCCCTTGGACAGCTCGCTGAGAGGACGGTAGAACACCGAGCCGATGCCGGTCGCGGCGACCGCCGCATCGATCGCCCGCGCCCGCTCCGGGCCGGCGAGCCGGCGCAGATCCGCGATGAACCCGAGGTAGTCGGCGGCCAGCATGTCGCCGTACAGCGGATTGCTCTCGGGGAGGTAGCCGATGCGCCGTTTCGCCGCGCGGGCGTCGCGCGCGATCGGCTCGCCGTCCAGGAGGATCGTCCCGGCGTCGGGCTCGAGATACTGGGTGATCAGGCGCATGGTGGTGGATTTTCCGGCGCCGTTCGGCCCGAGGAATCCTACCACTTGGCCGCGATCCACCGTGAACGAGGCGCGATCCACGGCCACCAGGCCGTCGAAGCGCTTGGAGACATCCTGGAGTGTGAGCAGCGACATGGGCGAACGCACGAGGTTGTGGGCGACGCCCCCGGGCGCCGTCCCGTGTCACGACTACCGTCAGTTATATGAGCCCGCGACCTCTGCGGGCGTCACGTCCTCGCCGGGCGGAGGTCCGCCGGAGAGGGGGCGTGGGGTGGCTCAGCCACCCCTCGTATGCATCTCCCGGTGCGGGTCGGCGCGGAGGCCGTTCACTGCATAGAGCGGTTGCCGCTCCGGGAGCGCGAGGCGCGCTTCGGCTCCGCGATCGCTGCG
>DATGDE010000187.1:0-15046 GCA_035311125.1 Gemmatimonadales bacterium | reverse complement strand
GCCTCGACGAATTCCGCCGCCGTGTGGAACCGGTCAGCGGGCGTTCGGGCCAGGACTTTCGTGAGCGCCGCCTCCACCCCCGCCGGCACCGTGTCCCGCACTACGGACACCCGCGGCAGCGGCTCGTTCAGCTTCTTCGCGAGGATCGCCTGTGGCGTGGGCCCCGTGTACGGCGTCTCCCCGGCCAGCATCTCGTACACGACGCACCCGAGCGAATAGAGGTCCGACCGGCCGTCCAGGTCCTGACGTCCCGAGGCCTGCTCGGGGCTCATGTACGCCGGGGTCCCCACGGCCTGCCCAGTCTCGGTTAGCTGCTCGCGGCCTGCGGCCACGATCGCCTTGGCGATCCCGAAATCCGCCACCACCGCATGACCGGACGCGAGCAGGATGTTCTCGGGCTTGATGTCGCGATGGATGACCTGGTGGGCGTGGGCGTAGCCGAGCGCGTCGGCTACTTCCTTAGTGATCTGGAGGGCGTCGTCCAGCGGGAGCTGTGGCTCGCGGGTCAGCCGATCGCGGAGCGATTCCCCCTCCACGTACGGCATGACGTAATAGAGAAAGGTCGCTTGCCCAGTCCCCCGCTTGCCGGCCAGCCCGCTGTCGAGCAACGGCAGGATGTGGGGGTGGTTGAGCGGGGCGGCGATCTCGATTTCACGCAGAAACCGCTCGGGGCCGAGCGCGGCGACGACTTCTGGACGGAGGACCTTTACTGCCACCTGGCGGTGGTGCTTACGGTCCTCGGCGAGGTACACCGTGGCCATGCCCCCGTGGCCGAGCTCGCGCTCGATCGTGTAGCGGCCGGCGAGAGCAGCCTTGAGGCGGTCCGGCAGCTCGGCCATGGGGCGGTCCTTCTCAGTACCGCGGGGTCATCACGACAAGGTCGCTCTCGTACCGCTACACGGTGAGCTCAACCCAGCGGCAGACCATCAGCCGCCGCGCGTGAGGTGATTATGAGAATTGGCTGAGAATGTCTTGTCGAGAGGGGTCCGCCGAGCGGCGCAGGGGGACGACGTTCGTCCTAGCCGGTCGTCTCCCGCACCTGACCTATCAGTCGCATCACTTCCGGATCCGGGCCGATGCCCAACTCGGTCCGGAGCAGCACGGCGTATTGTTGCGCGGCCCCAAGGGCAGCCGCGCGATCCCCGACGGCCAGCGATGCCGCGACCAGTTGTCGCATGGTGTCTGCATCGAAAGGATCGAGCTCCACGGCGTGGTGCCACCAGCCCAGAGCCCGGCGAGGATCGCCTTCTTTCTCCGCCGTCCTGGCGAGCGTAGTGATCGCCACTGCACAGCGCCGCTTGAGCCTGAGGCGCTGGTCCTCCACCCAATGCTCGAAGTCGGGCGCCCCCCGCAGAAAGAAGCCGTCGAGAAAGGGGCCGCTGTACAGCCGGACCGCTGTCTCGTACGCCCCGGCATCGAGCGCGTCCTCGAACTCCCACACGTCGGTCGTGATCACGGCGGGGTTGAGCCGGAGCGTCTTCCTGCCGAGAAACAGGCCGCCGTCGTAGAGGTGACGTCGCTGGAAGTAGAGCAGCTGGTTCAGCCCATGGCGCGCATGATCGGCATCGCTCTCGGGCCAGAGATAGGCCTGGATCTTGTCACGGCTCAAGCCCCGATTCCGCGCCACGGCCAGCAGCGCCAGCAGCGCTAGACGATGACGTCGAGTGGAGGCACCCGTCATGGTGCCGTTGTCGACCTGAAGGGTCAGTCCCCCAAATGTGAGTAGCCGGAGTGTTTCCATTGCCCGCGGACCTCCCCCAAACCCAGTCGCCGAGCCCATTGGGCCCGTCCCGCACATAATACGGCATCGTGAAGGCAATTCGCAGTCAATCGAACGCCGCCGATCGTCAGGTAAACGTAGTTTGACGGCCACGGTGACTCTCCGATGACTTTCGCGTGACCCCGCGCTGACCTCCCGCTCCTAGCATGGTGTGCGAATCGCGGTCGCCCGAAACCCGGTAAGTGCCGGGAGCGCGGGGCGACGGTCACCCGGAGGTCGACAATGAACACCACAATCCTGCATCTCCCCATCGCGGTGGCCTGCCTGGGCTTCGCCACCGCCCCCCTGCTGGCGCAGACGAGCGCGCTGCCGTCGGCGACGCCCGTATCGGGTCGGTCGGCCCTGATTCGTCCCGGCATCCCGGCATCCGACAGCGAGCTCACCGCGGCGGTGCGACCGGTGGTGGCTCGCGGGGACGCGCTGACGGGCATGCGTCGCTTCACGGCGGCGGAGCGCGAGTATCGTAGCGCAGCCGAGATCGTGCGCCGCGAAGGTCACCTGCCCAGCTTCACGCTGTGGCATCTCGCCAGCGCCTACTATTACGAGGGCAATCCTCAGGGCGCCGCTGTCGTGCTCGAACAGCTGGCGGCCGAGGCGGCGCGGTGCGGTGATCTGGCAGTACAGGCGCTCGCCTTGTTCAACGCCGCGTGGCTGAACGGCGAGGGCGGCCGGGGACGGACGGCGGCGACGCAGATCGCCGATCTGTCCAAACTGCTCCGCTCACCGTACATGCCGGTGGCGGTTCGGGATCACCTCACTGCACGGTTGAACCCGCCCAGCGCCGTCGCAGTCGACCATTGACCGCGGTTCCTGGGCGGTCGGGGCGGGTTGCGCACGCGATGCGCAGCCCGCTCCGAACTGCTGCTAGAACTCCACCCGCAGCCGCGACACCACCAGCCGTCCCAGCGCCGGCGCCCCGACGATCTCCTGATGACGGTGGTCGAGCAGGTTCTGGCCGTCCACCGTGAGCGTGCTGCGACCTCCAGGAAGACGGTATTCGACGCTGGCATCCAGCAGGCCATAGCCCGTAACCCGGCCGTTGTACACGCCCGAGGCCACGGGGAACTCGGACACGGCCCGCGCCGCCGCGTCCCACCGCCAGCGGCCACCCTGGTATCCGAGCGAGAGGGAGCCTTTGGTGCGCGGGGCATTCAACACGAGATCGCCGACCCGTCCCACGCTGGCCAGGGAATCGCTCGACACCCAGGAGAACGTACCCGCAGCCGACCAGCCGTGGCCCAACGCGGCGTTCGCGCCAACGTCTGCGCCCCACAGGGTGTAGCGCCCCCCCTGACGGCGCACGAACAGCACGTCGGTGGGATACAGCGCCTCGCGCGGCGTGATGGTGCCCATGGGGATTCTGGCCGCCACCGGAACGACGGCGGCTACCTCCGCCGGCGACAGGTAGTTCGACAGATACTGGGCGAGCGTCGCGGGATCGTAGAACACGCTGGGCGTGAGGTCGTAGCGATCACCCAACGGGTCCGTGACCTGGTTGCGGTACACGTCCACGGTGAGCCACACGCGGCCGGCCGTGAGTCCCTTGTATCCCAGCTCCAGCGTGTTCGTGATGGTGCGGCGCAGCGCCGGCACGTCCTGGATCGCGGCGGGCGTGACCGGGATGATCGCGCCGCCGGGACTGAACGCCGCCAGCACCGTCGACACATCCGCCGCGGAGGGCGCCGGCACGCCGGATAGATCGACGCCCCCGGCCGCGAGGATCTGCACCAGTGCGGGCCAGAGGAGGGTAACATCAGTCGGCAGGTACTGGCCCCCGGCGAACGGCGATCGCATGCAGATACCGCCGCCACAGTCCCGCCGGAACGAGTAGCCGTGCTGCGGAATCGATCCCGCTCTGATGGCATACGGCAACGGGCGGATGCTGTCGCTGACGATGTCCGCGAACAGGTCGCTCGGATCGGGCGCGGTGAACGCCCGGTTGTAGGTGAAGCGCAGCGCGTGCTCGCTGCCCACCCGGTACACCACTCCCGCGCGAGGCGACAGGACGAGATCGTTCAGCCGGTCGTGGTGGTCCACCCGCGCCGCCCCGACCAGCTCCACCCGGGAGCCCACCTGCGCGGTGGCGTGGAGATAGCCGCCCAGCTCGAGCGTCCGATCGTTGTTCTCGTACGCACCGTCGATCGTGCCGCCGGTCCGCGGGTCCGTCCAGCGCAGATCGGCGCCGTAGCGGACATCGACGGACCCGAGCGCGCCCCCATACTGACCCTGCAACGCGGCCATGCGCGACCGGTCCACCAACGGACTGCCGGTGCGCAACACGTAGGTGTCGCCCGCATCGCTCGTATTGTAGACGGCGTTGCCGAACAGCCGCCCGCGGCGTACGCGGGTCTGGAGAAACGCATAGCGCCAGTCCTGGACCTGGACGGCACCGACTTCGGAGGTCATGTCGATGTTGTCGATCGCCTGGGCCACACCCGCGGTCGTCCGGATATCCGTGACGGTATCCGGCTGCCACTCCAGCTGGAGCTCGCCGCCGGCGCGCGCCAGGCGCGGATTGCGCCGGCCGACGCGCAGCGTGTCGGCATCCGCGCCAGCGGCGATCGCCTCCTGCCGCAGACGCTGCTCGGTCGTGTCGGTGAACGTCCAGTCGTGTCCGCCGAGGTAGTCTCCCGAAACGGCGAGCCCGACCCGTTGGCTGAACCGGGCGGCGTAACGGAAGCTCGCAGCAGCAAGCGAACGCTCCCCGCCGGTGACCGACACCACCCCGCCGGGGGACTCGAGCGGTGCGCGCGTGAGCACGTTGAGCACGCCACGCGCCGCTCCCGGGCCGTACAGGGCGGCCCCGGGTCCACGCACCACTTCGATGCGCTCTACGTCCTCCCGCGTGGCGGCGAGGAGATAGGGGATGTTGAAGCCGATCGATGGGACCGCCGCGTCGCGGAAGTCGGTCAGCATGAGGAGCACGCCGGAATTCGCTCCCCCGCCACCGCGCACCGCAAAGTCGCTCTGCATGAGTCCCTTGTGCACGACGTCCACGCCGGGCAGCAGCGCGATCTGGTCCACGGGCGTGGACCGCACGGCGGCCTGCACCTCGGCGCGCTCGAGCACCGACGTGGCGGCTGGCGCCTCGAGAGAGGACTGTTCGATGCGCGAGGCCGTCAGCACGACCGGATCGAGCGGAATTCCGACCGGGCGCAGCGCGACCCGCACCGAGACGCCTGCCTCGGTGAGGCGCAGCCCGTCGAGCCGGAGCGGCGCGTACCCGATCCGGTGGAACTCGAGTGCATAGGTGCCCGTGGTCGCCGTCAGCGAGAACCGGCCATCGGCCTCGGTCAGCACAACGGCCGCGGGCGTGCGCCGGTCGGTGCCGGTCAGCGTCACCCGTACGGCGGGCACCGCGAGCCCGGTGGCGCTGTCCACCACCACCCCGCCGACGGCGGCCTGCTGCGCAACCGCCTGACTTCCGGCCGCTTCCCACAGACCCGCCACGACCACCGCCCACCACCGCCACGAACCCGCGCCCATGGGTCCCCCTCGTGGTTGAAGATCACCACCTCACGGCACGACCGAGTACAGCACCGCCATTCCGGCATTGTTGTGGAAGGAGATGTGGCAATGAAGGAGCCATATCCCCGGATCATCGGGGATCATATCCGCGACGAGCATTCCCATGTCGCCCACCAGGGCGACGTCGGTCCGCATATGACCGATCGTGACCGTATTGCCGTGCCAATGCGGCGAGTGGAAGTCGAAGTCGTTGGTCGAGCCCATCACGTACCAGCGCACGCGCTGCCCGACGCGCAGCGTGAGAGCGGAGGGCGGCAGGCTGCCGTGTGTGAAGCCGTTGATCGAGAACAGGACGAACCAGGGATAGAAATTCTGCCGCTGGGACGGGTTGGGCACCGGACCCGCCTGCATCAGGGAGGCAGGCAGGTTCTGGTCGGCGAGCCAGCTGTCCTCCTCGTGGACCTGATCGAATGAAGCGACGATCTCGCGATCCACGTCCGCGGGCGAGCCGTCGGGGCGCGCCTTGCCACGGGCCGTGATGATGATGACGCCCAGCAGCCCGCTGTTGATGTCGCGCGTCTCGTCCACATGCGAGTGATACATCCACAGCACCGAGCTGCCGTCGCCCGGTCCCGGCCCGGCCCGCTCCGGAACCTGCCACACGTACGCGTAGGTGCCGCCGGGCGGCACCCCGTCGTCGGCCTTATCGGCCGCGGCGGTGCCGTCGGCGTACGGCGCCCCTTCGGCGTCCTTGCGATAAAAGACGCCGTGCGGATGGATGCTGTAGGGCCGGTGCCCGTTGTTGCGGAACACGACCCGCAGCGTATCCCCCACTACCCCGCGGATCAGCGGACCGAGAAACCCGAGGTGCTCCCATTCCGGCGCCCGCGGCTTCAGCGTCCGGAACGAGCTGTCGGTGTACTCACGAAACAGCACCTTCTTGTAGACCGTGCTCACGACTCGCGGCGGGCCGTTCTTCACGAACGCAGACTCGGCGTAGGGCCGGTTCAGGATCCCGTCGCGTCCGCCCGTCACGTAGTCCCAGTTTACCTCGTCAGCCGCGATGTAGTAGGTTCGCGTGCGGCCGGTCGATCCTGCGGGCGTCGGCACGGCGATCCCCTCCGGTGGCGGCTGTTCGGGACGCACCGGCAACCCCGGCGGTGGCGCCCGGTGCTGGCACGCGGCGGCGAGCGTGACCGCCAATAGTACGATGGCATCGGATAGCGACACACGGTGGAGCGGCATTGGTCCTCGAGTGCGGTCGAAGGGGCAGTCCAGCGACTCAATCCTGCGCCAAGCGTGGAGTCCCGACAAGATAGGTCACGAGCGTGATGAGCGGGGGACCCCGTACGGTTCCCACCTCCCAGTCGTAGTCCTCGAATCCCGCCGCGAGCTGCCGCAGTTCGGACGGCGTATAGGTCCGCAGACACGACACCGTTCCCTCGAACCACACAACCAGCGGCACCACCGGCACCAGGTAGGTCCAGAAGAGCCGGTCCCAGCGAAACGGCCGGATGAAGGGCGTCACCACGAGGGCCAGCACGGGCAGGAACAGCATGCCGACCAGTCCCAGCGGCGAGCGGCGAGTGATCTCGAACACACCGATGCCGCGCTGCTGACGCACCGCATCCCCGAGAATCGCGCGGGCGGCGTCGGGCGGGAAATGGTGCAGCGCCGTGAACAGCGTCCGGAACCCGGTGAGGCGCGCCGGAACCGCCGTGGCGTCGATCGCATCGGACTCGGCGCCGATACAGCCGTCGCTCAGGCGGCCCAGTCGCGCGTAGGCCGCGTGGTTCGGGTAGAGGTCGCAGAGACGCACGCGGACGGCCGGCCCGCCGGCGGCGGGGATGCGGCCGAGCAGATCGCGCCACGGCCCGCCGCCTCCCGAGCAGAGGTCCACGATCTCCGTATCGCCCGTTCGCCGTAACGCGCGCGCCAGCAACGGCGCCGCCACGGCGTATGGCGCGAACCACTCCATCACCGATCGCAGGAAGTCGGTGATCGCGGTCCGGAGAAACTCCGGGCACCAGGCCTGGTCTTCGATCTCGAACAGGTGAAAGCGTCGCATGGTCGCAAACGTGAAGCGGCGCTCGCAGGCGGTGTCGCCTACGAGCGCCGCCAGGCCGCCGGATGGGTCAGGCCGTCTTGCCGCCGAATACCTTGCCGAGCAGTCCGCCGACGATGCCCCCAACGGCCGGATAGCCGGTCCCGGTCGCCAAAGCCGACGTGAGCCCGCTGCCGCCGAGCAGATTCCCGGCCAGCGTGCCGATCAGGCCGCTGACGCCACCAGCCACGGCGCCCCCACCCGCGGCATTGGGCATCGCCGCGCCCTTGTTCCAGAGGGAGTAGAGCAACCCCGCGACACCGCCGATCCCGATGCCCGCACCCTGGCCCACACCGCCGCCGAGGCTGGGCACATACTTGCTCAGCACGGCCAGAAGGATCTGAAGCACCACTCCCACCAGGGCCGACTTCATCAACGGGTTGGACGCGCTTGCCTGGTCCGCCATCGCTGCCTCCTGTGAGTGTCGAGCGAGAGCCGCTCGAGCCTCGCCAGAATGCCCTCTGCGGCCGTGCTCCGCAAGCGCGGCTGGATGGTCTCGGAGAACCGGTCACGGAGCGAGCGGGCGCGCGAAGCTCCGGTCCCAGGCGGTCAGCGCCGGCTTCGGGCCGAGGGCCGAGTCCACCAGGCCCAGATGGGCGAAGAGCGGCAGGATCGAGCCCGGGGGGAGCGTCAAGGCGGACAGGTCGAGATCGGTGAACGTCAGTTGAAATACGGCGATCGCGCGGGCGGAATCGAGCAACCTTCCCTGGCGCTCGAGGTACCGCGCCTGCTCGGCCGGACTGGAAATGAACGCGCCGAGCGAAAGCGACGTCCACCCACCCTCGACGACGAGCACAGGACGGGCGCTCTCCGCTCGCAGCCGGGCATAGTAATCGAGCGGAATGCTGTCGGGGTCTCGGTAGCCGCCGAGATAGGGATAGGACGAGAGGCCCAGACAGTCGAGGAACGGAAAGTCGGCGAGGTCCTGCGCGATCCCCGCGTAGCTGCCCCCGCCCTGCAGACGTCCCCAGGCCGTTTCGACCTGCACGCTCACGTACAGGCGAGGGGGCGATCCCAGTGCCAGAACCTTCGACGCCGCCGCATTGGTAATCGTCACCACGGCCTGGTAGACCGAATCCGGCGCGGCGAGCCGGATGAGGTTTGTCTCTGCGGCGAGGCCCAGATAGTCGGGATGGAGAATCGAGTCGAGGGCCAGCACGTATTCCGCATAGCGCCGCTGGATCGCGGTATCGGTGATGCTCCGACCCAGCGAATCGAGCACCGGGTCCTCGGCGGCGCGATCGAGGCCGTTGGTCACGTCCACCGTGATGACGAGCCGCAGCCCTTTCGCCCGGTAGTAATTCGCCAGCCCCAGCTCGTTGCCGCGCACCTCCTGCGGCGCGCCGAGGCCCGAGAGCAGCGCACGGTACGGCACCGACACGTGCATGATCGCGGCATCTGCGTGGCCCGAGGTCCAGAGGTTCAACGCCTGGAGCGTGATGGCCTGATCGGGTCGCGGCGGAATCGCCGAAAAGCCCATCCGGAAGGTGCGGGGCGTGAGGCCGGGACCGGCACCGTCGGAACAGGCGAGCGCCAGTCCGCACCAGAGCCACGCCCGCGCCGCCTTCGTCATGGGCTCGGAGGTAGCGGCCGGGCCGGGAACAGAATGCTGCAGCAGGTGACCGCCCCTTCCGCTTTTTGCAGCTCGGACACGTTCAGCGGGAGGATCTCGATCCCCTGCTCCGCGAGCCGGCGGGCGGTGAGCGGGAAGCTCGACGGGTAGATGAGCTTCGAGCCGACGAGGAGCCCGTTCGCGCCGTAGGGCTCCCCGGCCGCGACCTCGAGCACCCGCATCCCCGCGAAGGCCGACGGGTCCACCCAGCTCGGATTGCACAACACGATGTCCGGGGCCACGAGCGTCACGGCAGACTTGAGATGCAGACACCCATGCACCGCAATCGGGCAGACGGTGTAGCCGAGCGGCGCCAGGGCGGCGGCGAGCTGATCGCGTCCCGCCCGGCTGGTCCGCCCGCCGTCCGCCACGTAGACCGTGCGCCCGATGCGCAGCACGTCGCCGCCGTCGAGCGTCGCGGGCGCTGAGATCCGGGACAGCGGCCGGTAGGCCGCGAGCACGCCGGCGACGGCTTCGGTTTCCGGTTCTCGCGATGCCGCGCCGGGCCGGGCGATCACGGCCATTTCGTCGAACACGACGGCCGTGTCCTCCACGAACACCGAATCCGGCAGCGACGGATCGGCCGGAAGCGTATGCACCGCGTAACCCTCGCCGCGCAGCGCCGCCTCGTACTCCCGGTGCTGCTCCCGGGCCAGTTCGACGTCGATGGAGCGCCGCTCGAGATGCACCAGCTCACAGCGGTCGATCGCCGGGCTGACCTCGCGGGTGAGCGCGACCAGGCTCACTGCACGCACACCGCGTGCGGATCGCCCCTGGGATGATCGAGCGCCGGCCGATGATCTAGGTTGGCGATGCGAAGCGCCGCGTCGCGGACCAGCCGGGCCACGCGCGCCAGGTCGTCGTAGTCGATGTACTGCGCCTCGTCGGTCACCTGGTGATAATCGAGGTGCTCGCCGCGCGACAGGGCGACGCTTGGTATGCCGTAGCGGGCGTAGCTGTAATGATCGGCGCGGCAGTAGTACTGCAGCGGATGTCCCGGCGCGTCGTACGCGTAGTTGAACCTGAAGGGTTGCGGCTGGGCCGCGTTGGCGGCTTCCAGCAGGTCGCCGAACTCGCGCGACAGGCGGCGGGCGCCCACCACCTCGAGGTAGGTCGGTCCGCCCTCGGGAAGATCGGCCGTCGTCCCGCGGCCCACCATATCCTCGTCGATTTCGGCCACGATCGAATCAGTCGGGACCGTCGCGTGGTCGGTGAACCAGCTCGACCCCACCAGCCCTTCCTCCTCACCCGTGTGCGACACGAACAAAATCGAGCGCCGCGGCCGCTGCGGCCCCGTCGCCAAAGCCTCGGCAATCTCCAGGATCGCCACCGTCCCCGAGCCATCGTCGTCAGCTCCATTGCGAATCGAATCTCGTCGAGCGGCCTGATGGCGCCGCAGGCTGTCCAGGATCGCGCGCACCCGCGCGCCCTCCTCGGGCGTCGCCGGGCGATCTGGTGAGTCCGCGCCCATCGGCCGGACCACACGGTTGAAGGCACGCAGGGAATCGTGGTCCACCGGACTGTGGTCGTAACCCACGTGATCGTTATGCGCGGTCAGCGCGACGTATTCGCCCCGCAGCGCGGGATCGCTCCCTGGGAGTACGGCCACCACGTTGCGTGCCGGAAACGGGACCGGGGTGAAACGCACGCCGAGGTCGCCCCGCACGGCGCCGCCCACGGCACCGGGCACGAGCCGCCCGGGATCCGCCCCCAGCAGTCGTTCGGCCGCGCCCGGCGTGATCAGGAGCAGCGGCGGCTGACCGCCCTCACGAGCGGTATCAGAGATCAGGCGCCGCCCGCCGATCTGGGAGACGAGCTCGGGAGCCAGCAGGTCGAGTTCCGCGACCGCGACCGCCGCAGCCCGGGCGAACCGTGGACTGGTCACGAGCCCGCGCAGGCGCGGCGCCAGACGCCGTTGCCCGTCGCTCCCCGCCCGGACGTCGAACACCACGAATTTCCCGCTCGCCTGGTCCGCGCCGATCCAGCTCGAGGAATCGGTCGCCGTGCCGCCATAGACCGCCGCCACGTTCGCCAGCGGTGCCGTCGCGACCGGGCGGCCCACGAGCACGTAGTCCGCGCCGGCGGTGAGGGCCGCCTCACCCGCCGCCAGGGCCGTCGCCGCCGGCTCGAGGAAGAAGAACGGCACGGTCTGGAACCACGTCCCGCTGTCTCCCGCCGGTCGCAGGCCCAGGCGCTGAAACTCGGACGCCACATAGCTGGCCGTCGCGAAATCCCCCGCCGACCCCGAGCGCCGGCCTCCCATCGAATCGTCGGCGATGAGGAACAGCCGGCGCCGGAGGTCCTGCGGCGTGATGTCTGGTGACGTCCGGGTCTGAGCGGCGAGCGGCACGGCCCAGAGCATGATGGCGGCGAGTCGACCGGCGCGACGCGACAGGGGCACTGGCGTTCTCCAGGAGAGGGACGATCAACGAGCCAAATTACGCGCTGAGCGCGCGCCGCGTGTCAGGGCCCGGTGAGCACCGTTCGGAGCGCGACCGGCGCGGCCGCGAGATCCGCGGTCTGCGGAAAGGCTGCCGAGTTGTACGTGTTCCAGAACAAGAACGCGGGCGCGCCGGCGGCTGCGGTTCCAGCGGCCAGGCAGGCCGCCAGTGCCTTGCCGGTGTACGTCGTCTCCAACGGCGCCCGTGGAGCCGCCCAGGCGATGGCCGCTCGCGCAGGCGGTGTGGGGGCACCGTAGCCGGGGCCGAGAAACCCCGTGAGCAGATCGAAGTCCCCGCGGGAGATCGGGATGTCCGGAATGCCCGGCTCACAGTCCCGCAACAGCTGCACGGCGCCCCGCGCCAGGCGGGCGATGGTCCACCGGTTCGCCCGGTACGCGGCGAACACGCGCACCGCGGTCACGCGGGTCGGCAGCTGGGCGAGCTTGCATCCTGCCACGAGACCCGCGGCCGTGCCGCACGTCCCGGCCGCCACGAAGATCCGGTCGGGGACAGGCAGTTGTCCCTGCTCGATCTGCGCGGCGAGCTCGAGCGCCGCGGCGACGTACCCGATCGTGGACAGTGGGGTGGAAGCACCCGCCGGAATGTAGAACGGCCGCTCGCCGGCCTTGCGGCGCGCCCGCACGGCGCGCCAGGCCTTCCACAGGCAGGCCGGTCCGCTGCGGGCATAGCGCAGCGCGGCGCCCGCGGCGAGGAGACCGCGCAGATTGGCGCGCACGTCGGGTGTGACCGGCTGGGGTGCGAGGGCGACTTCCACCGCGAACCCCTGCGCCCTGCCGTGCAGGGCGAGGGCCAGACCCTGGTTGGTGCCGAGGCCGCCCAGCGTCACGAGCGCGCGCGCGTCGCGCTGCCGTGCCGCGGCGAACAGGTATTCGAACTTGCGGACCTTGTTGCCGCCGTAGAGGGACGCGGTGAGGTCGTCGCGCTTGACGAACAGCCGCCCTCGGAAGTCCGCGGGCGGCGTCCATTCTTCGACCGGTGTGGGAAGGGTGGCGAGCGGGAGCCAGGGCAGCCGGCTCCGCAGGCCGGGGTAGCGTGCGAAGAGAGCGACGCTCACCGCCGCGGGAAACGCACCAGCTTCCGCTCGCGCTCGTCCCAGAGGGCGAGGCGCACGCACCGCAGGCTTTCCCGCAGCGTGAGGGTCGTGACCCGCTGCAGATCGGGAATCGAGTCCAACGCTTCCTGCAGGCGGTAATTGGGGATCCGGGCGCTGAGATGATGCACGTGATGCAGCCCGATGTTCCCGGTGGCCCACTGCAGCACGCGTGGCAGCCGGTAGTAGGAGCTGCCCACGAGCGCCGCGTCGTTGTACGCCCACTGCGCGTCGTGCTCCCAATACGTGGGCTCGAACTGATGCTGGACGTAGAACAGCCACACGCCCATCGAGCACGACAGGGTCATGAGCGGCACGTGCACCATGAGGAACTGGCGGAACCCCACCAGCAGGCCCATGCCGACGATGAACCCGGCGAGCGCCACGTCGGTCCAGAAGATGCTCCAGCGCGCGCGTGTCCAGCTGCGCGGCACGATCGTCGGGATCCGGTGGCGCACGAAGAAGTGCAGCACGGCGCCGACGCCGAAGAGCACGACCGGATGGCGGTACAGGCGGTACTTGAAGCGCCCCCAGCGCGACAGCGCCAGGTACTCGCTCACGGTCAGGGTGTCGATGTCACCAAAACCACGGTGCTCGAGGTTCCCCGAGGTGGCGTGATGCATCGCGTGGGCTTTCTTCCAGTAATGATAGGGCGTGAGGGTCAACACCCCGATCGCCGACCCCACGATGTCCGCAACACGAGGAGAGCGGAAGAACGACCCGTGGCCGCAGTCGTGCTGCACGATGAACAGCCGCACGAGCAGGAACGCTGCGGGCACCGCGAGCAACAGTGTCAGCCAGTATCCCACGCGCAGGCTGAGGTACATGAGCGCCCACGCTCCGGCCAGCAGGCCGGCCGTGCTCGCGAGTTGCCACACGCTGCGCGCCGTACTCGGGCGCCGGAACGGCGCCAGCCGTGCGTCCCAGCGGTCGTTCATCGCGCCCGCCCCCGCGCCGGCTCGTCGCCGGTCTCGCCGGCCCGCTTCTGGACGAGCGCGTAGTAGCCGCATCCGCAGGATTCCGTCGTGCGGCCCAGACGGTCGGCGCCGAACTCGAGCCGTCCGCCGCACCCGGGGCACTCCAGCGGTCCGCTGCCCAGTACCAATCCCTTGCGCGACAGCGCGAACTGGGACCGGTTCACTTGTGCCGGAATGTGATGCGGCCCCGGGTCAGATCGTACGGGGACAGCGCCAGGGTGACGCGGTCGCCCGCGAGCACGCGGATGCGAAAGCGCCGCATGCGGCCCGCCATCGTGGCGAGCACGTCGTGCCCGTTGGAAAGGAGAACGCGAAAGGTCGCATTGGGCAGCACTTCCGTCACCGTTCCGTCGGCTTCGATCGCTTCTTCCTTTGCCATTAGCGCTCCCGGCTCCCACGGCGCCGCTCCGCCTTGCGACGCCGGGCGGCCGCCGCCTTCAGGCGCTTGGCGGTGCTCGGCTTCACGTAGAAGCGCTTCTGGCGCAGCTCCTTCAGCACTCCCGACTTCTGCACCTTCCGGCGGAACGCCTTGAGCGCCCACTCCAGCCGGTCGTTGTCGCCAATCACGATTTCACTCATCGACCCGCCCATGTGAGGGGACCGGATACAACAGGCCACCCCGCGCACACGCGGAGTGGCCCGGTCCGGATAGACAGTCTGCGCCGACGCAGCTCAACTCAGCTTGACCACATTCTGTGCTGCCGGCCCCTTCTCGCCCTGCACCACGTCGAACTCGACGCGATCGCCCTCGGCCAGCGTCTTGAACCCCGTGGCCTGAATCGCGGAATGATGGACGAAGCAGTCCTTCTCGCCGTCCTCGCGGGTGATGAATCCGAACCCCTTGCTGTCGTTGAACCACTTCACTTTGCCCGTGACGCGCATGACCGTGTTCCTCCCGGAATGAAACGCGGAAGGCGGGACCGGCGCTCTGACCGAATCCCGCCTTGCCGTTCGCTGGTGGTGCCGGCGCGCAGCAGGCGCGCCCGCTATTCCAAGGCTAACAGGGCGGCGCCGCGAAGTCAAAACCGGGATTTCAGGCCCCGTTTCCGGCCCCTCCGAGGTAGCGCGCCTTCAGGATCGCCACGTGGTGCCGCTCGTGCCCCGCGATGACGTAGGCGAGGGCCCGCGGGGTGAAGGGGTTGCCGCTCGCCGTCCCACGGCGCGCCAGCGCGTCGGCGCCCAGGTGGCGGAACAGCTCGAGCGTCGCCCGGCGGATCGCCGAGAGCTCCTCGCCCAGGTCCGCGAACGTGCGCTGCTCGAATCCGCCCGCCGGCACGTAGTCGTCCTGCTCGAATCCCGGGAGCGGCGTCGTATCGCCGCGACCGATCCGCAGCGCCCGATAGCTCATGATGCGCTCGGTGTCGCACACGTGGCCGACGATCTCCTTGATGCTCCATTTCCCCGGGGCGTACCGGTGCGTGCCGCGGGATTCGGGGATCTGCCCGAGCAACGCCAGCGTTTCGGCCAGCTGCCGACCGAGCAGGTCGCAGAGATCGCCGTCGGGGACCAGAGCGACGTACTTGCCGTAGTAGGCGCTGTGTTCGTCGGGGCCC
>DATGDE010000186.1:0-3118 GCA_035311125.1 Gemmatimonadales bacterium | reverse complement strand
CCACCTCCACAACCTTCACCACCTCCACAACCTTCCGCCCCAGTTCACCGCCATTTCAGCCCCTCCATACCACTCTGTAGCAGTAACTCTCAAGGAGGGTCGCATGTCACTGTTTCGTCGCGCGGTCGTCGCCGCGCTGGGCTCAGCCCTGATCGGGGCCGTGCCGGCGCTGGCGCAGAGCAACCGCGCATTGGTCGTCGGCGTGTTCGGCGGCGGCTACACGCACGTCAACAACCTCAACACCATCTCCGGGCAGACGGCGGATTTCCGCCCCGGCTTCAACGTCGGGGGAACCGTGGGCGTGCAGCTCAACAACATCGTGTCGCTGCACAGCGATATCACGTTCGCCCGCAGCGAGGCGCGCGGCCTCACGCCGTTCGCCGGTGCCAAGGTGGATCACCTGTTCTACGGGGTGCACGCCGAGGTCGCCTATCAGATGGCGGCCGGGATCAAGGGCTACGCGTTCGGCGGCGGCGGTGTCATGCACATCGCGCAGACCAGTCCGCAACAGTTCACGCCGTTCAACAAGCCCGCCGGAATGCTGGGCCTGGGGATGTTCGTCACGGTCCCCGGCAGCAACTTCGACGTCATGCTCGAAGGGAAGAGCATGGTCTACAAGTTCGATCGTGCCGGGTTCGACAAGAACCTGTGGGATGTGACGTACGCGATCGGGCTGGCGTATCGGGTGCCGCTGCCATAGCGGCAGGGATCAGGTGTCGGGTGCCGGGTGTCAGATGGTCCAGGGTGGGGCCCTGACACCAGACACCTGGTACCCGACACCTTCTTCTCCAGGTAGCAGATGCGCGTTCTCGTAACCGGATCCACCGGCTTCATCGGCGGCCACCTGATCCGGCGGCTCGCGGAGACGGCGCACGAGCTGCGCTGTCTGGTGCGCGATCCGCAGGGGCGGCCGGCCCGGGCGATCGCGTGTCGCGGGGCCGACGTGGTGGCGGGCGACGTCACCGACGCGGCCTCCGTGCAGCGCGCCGTGGCGGGGTGCGACGCAGTGGTCCATCTCGCCAACGTGTACTCGTTCTGGGAGCGCGACCCCCGCGTCTACGACGCGGTCAACGTCGCGGGCACCGCGATCGTCATGCAGGCGGCGCTCGACGCAGGGGTGTCGCAGCTGGTGCATCTCTCCACGGTCGAGGCGCTGGAGAGCGCGCCGCGCGACACCCGCTATGCGCGCACCAAGTATGCCGGGGAGCAGCACGCCTGGGCGGCGGCGCGGCGCGGCCTGCCGCTGGTGGTGCTCGCGCCGGGCGCGGTGCTGGGACGCGGCGATCGCAAACCGACGGGGCGCTACATCCGGGACGTCGCGCGGCGGCGCCTGCCGTTCACGCTGTGCACCGAGACCGTGCTCACGCTGGTGCACGTGCGCGACGTGGTGGAGGCGATCGCGCGCGCGCTCGAGCAACCGGAGGCGGTGGGGAAGCGCTACGTCGTCGGCGTCCATCAGGTCTCGATCGGCGAGATGAACCGCATGGTGAGCGACATCGCGGGGGTGCCGCTGCCGGCCTGGCGCCTGCCCGACGCGCTGGTGCTGCCCGTGGCGCGGGTGCTGACCGCGATCGCGCGGGTCAGCGGCCGGCCGCCCGCCTGGGGGCTGTCGGTCGACCAGGCGCGGGTGCTGCGGCGCGGCTTCCGCTACGACGGCAGCGCGGCGGCGCGCGAGCTGGGGTTCGTCTACACGCCGATCCGCGAGGCGGTGGTGGAGCTGCTGGGAGTGGGACGGCAGATTGGAGGACGGTGGGGGACGGTGGAGGTTGGTGGAGGTTGAAGGAGGGGTTCACCCGTCGACAGGCAGGTGACCTTCCCGTATCATCCAAGGGTAGTCGAACGTATGCGAGCCTCACTACCACTCATCGGCCTCGTCCTCGCGCTGGGCTGCTCCTCCAGCCGGATGGAGCCCGGGACCGTCCTGGCGGTCGGCGTATGGGGCGGTGAGCGGGCGAACCTGATCGTCGGCCCCGACTCGGTGCGTGCCGAGTTCGACTGCGCGTCGGGACGCCTCGACGCACCCGTCGTGCTCGACGCCCTGGGCCGCTTCGACGTGGGCGGCACGTATCGCTTCGAGGCGGGCCCGGTGTTCGCGCCGGTGCCGGCGCGCTGGACCGGCCAGGTGGTGGAGACCGCGGGTGGGTCCGAGGTCACGCTTGAGGTCACCGTGCACGATCCCAAGGCGGATCCGCTCCAGCTGGGGCCCTTTCATCTGAAGAGCGGGGTGCGGTTGACGCTGGGGTTGTGTGCGTGAGGCAGTGTCAGGTGTCAGGTGTCAGGTGTCAGGCTCCAGGGTCCTGATACCTGACACCCGACACCTGCCACCTCATCCTCCCGACTCAACCGCCTCGACCATCCCCCTCGCCACCGCAATCTCCTCCGGGCTCATCGCATGCCCCAGCCCCGGGTACACGCGTTTGGTCACCACGGCGCCGAGGCGCTCGAACACCGTGGCGGTCTCGTCCACGCGCCGTTTGGGGAGGTGCGGGTCCGAGTCGCCGCAGCCGAGGAAGAGCGGGGTGCCGGCGAGCGAGCCGGCGTAGTCGCGAGGCGTGCCTTCGGGTCCGAGCAGCGCGCCTGACAGGGCGATGAGCCCGCCGTAGCGGCGCGCGTTGCGGGCGGCGAACTCGAGGGCGACCGACGCGCCCTGGGAGAACCCGAGCAGCACCACGCGCTCGGGTGCCACGTTCGCCGCGGCGATCTTCTCCATCACCCGTTTCACCAGCGCCAGCGCGGAGTTGAGGGCCGGCCGGTTGCGCTCGACCTTCTCGAGCAGGCTGAAGGGGTACCAGAGGCGGCCGGCGGCTTCGGGGACGAGCCAGGCGAGTCCGGCAGGGCCGCTCGGCTGGAGGTCCCGGGCGAGCGCGAGCATGTCCTGCGCCGAGCCGCCGCGGCCGTGCAGCAGCACGAGCGCGCCCGTGGCCTCGGCCAGAGGAGCGCCGCCTAGCAGGATCGGTTGATCGCGGTGGGGATCTCGCGGCATGGGAGAGGCGAGTGGTCAGTGGTCGGTGGCCGGTGGTTCCGTGATAATGCACTGGCCACAGCCCACCGGCCACTGGCCACTTTTGATCCTCCCTGCGGGATTCTGATGACGGTCGCAGGCGGGACGCCGCTATGC
>DATGDE010000185.1:0-7454 GCA_035311125.1 Gemmatimonadales bacterium | reverse complement strand
GGATCGTTTGCTTGTCGAGGTGGGCGTCCAACCGCAGCGCCCATAGAATCTGGCTCAGCTTTCCGCCCAGAGTGCGCGGCGTGCCGCGCAGCAGGCGGGCCAGCTGCATCGTGATCGTCGAGCCGCCGGACACCGTGGTGCGCGCCCACAGATCGTCGCGCAATGCGCGGGCCAGCGCGCGCAGGTCGACTCCATGGTGACTGTAGAAGCGCCGGTCCTCGATCGCGAGGAACGCCTGGAGGATCTTCGGATCGAGCTCGGCGAGGGGAGTCCACCCGCCACGGCTGCCCTCGTCCGAGCGCGTGGCTCGCAGCGGGAGGCCGTGCCGGTCCGACAGCACCAGGCGCGGGACGGGGCCGGGCGCGGCCAGCGTCGCGGGGAGCGGCAGGGCCACCCAGACGACGAGGGCCGCAACGAGAGCCAGGGCGAGCGCGGCGGCGAGGGACAGCCGGAAGCGGCGTCGACTCATGCGTGCGGCCTCCGGAGGGCGGCTTCCGCGAGCCGATCGGCGGCTGTGGCCGGGGTGAGGCGGTCCGACTCGGCGCTCTCCAGGATGCCTCGCACAGTATCGGAGATCGCCTCGACCGCGGCAGTCACGCGTGTCTCGCTCCAGCCGCAGATGTCGCGCGCTCCGTCGATCACCCCGCCCGCATTCGCGACGTAGTCGGGAACGTAGAGAATGCCGCGCGCCGCGAGCCGGTCGGCATCGGCCGGCTCGGCGAGCTGATTGTTGGCCGCCCCGACGACGATCTCGCAGCGCAGGCGCGGGATGCTCCCGGCGTCGAGAATCCCGCCCAGCGCGCACGGGGCGAAGACGTCGGCCGCGACGTCGTAGATCGTATCGGCGGCGACGCTGGTCGCTCCGGTTTCCGCCGCGCAGCGACGTGCGCGCTCCGCGTCGATGTCGCAAACGATCAACCTGGCGCCGGCGGCCGCCAGCTCCCGGGCGAGCGCGCCGCCCACGTTGCCGCATCCCTGCAGCGCGATCGTCCGCCCGGCGAGATCTTCGCCGCCCTCGCCCCAGCGGTGTCGGGCGGCGGCGAGCAGCGCCCGGAACACGCCGCGGGCGGTGACCGGCGAGGGATCGCGGAGCCCGGCGACGTGACGCGTTTCCCGTTTCACGATGGCCATGTCGCGGTAGGACGTCCCGACGTCCTCGGCGGTGATGTAGCGGCCGCTCAACGTTTCAACGAAGCGGCCGTGCGCGGCAAAGAGCCGCTCGCGTGACGCGATAGGTCCGTCCGCCAAGATCACCGACTTCCCGCCACCCATCGGCAGGGCGGCCACGGCGCTCTTGTAGGACATGCCCCGGGCCAGCCGCAGGGCGTCGGCGAGTGCTTCGTCCGGAGAGGCATAGTGCCACAGCCGCGTCCCGCCTACGGCGGGGCCGAGACGCGAGCTGTGGATCGCGATGATCGCCCGGTAGCCCGCGCTCTCTTCCTCTCCCATCAGGACGAGCTCGTGCTCGGCGACCGGGTGCAGCTCCGTGATGCGCATCGGGATGGGGCAAAGATAACGCGCTGGCGAGAGCGCCACGGACGGTTAGGCTATGGGTCATGCCCGCCCCTGGCCAACCCACCCTCCTCGGGGTGCCGTTCGACGCCGCGTCCTCCTTCCGCCGCGGTCCGGCCGCCGCGCCGGCAGCGATTCGCGCCGCGCTCACTTCTCCCGCCGGCAACGCCTGGACCGAGGGCCTGGTCGACCTGGGGGCGCCAGGAGTGCTTGCCGACGCGGGCGATCTGTCGCTGCCCGCGGACGATTCCTCCAGGGCGCGGGCCGGGATCGAGGAAGGCGTGGCGCGCGTCCTCGCCGGCGGGGGGCGGCCGATCGTGCTGGGGGGAGATCATTCGATCACCTATCCGGTGCTGCGGGCGATGCGGCCCCGGCATGCGCGGCTCTCGGTGCTGCACGTGGACGCGCATCCCGATCTGTACGAGGAGTTCGTTGGCGACCGCTACTCGCACGCCTGTCCCTTCGCGCGCTCCCTGGAGGAAGGCCTGCTGGACGATCTGGTCCAGGTCGGCATCCGGGCGATGACCGCCTCGCAGCGAGCGCAGGCCGAGCGTTACGGCGTGCAGGTGATCGACATGGATGCCTGGGTCGCCGGACGCCGGCCGGCGCCGGCCCATCCGGTGTATCTGTCCATCGATCTCGACGGCCTCGACCCGGCCCACGTGCCGGGTGTCTCGCACCCCGAGCCGGGCGGATTGTCGGTACGGGAGGTGTTGACGGTGTTGCACCGGCTGGAGGTGCCGATCGTCGGCGCCGATATCGTGGAGTTGAACCCCGAGCTCGACGTGCACGGGCTCACCGCCCGCGTGGCCGCAAAGCTGGTCAAAGAGGTCGCGGGCGCCATGCTGTCGAGACTCCCGTCATGATGCGATCGACCCCACTCGCGCTGGCGCTCATCGCGGTCTCGTGCAGTCACGAACCGCCGGCGCCACCCGGCGTCTATACGCCCGGTCAGCCGTCTGGCTCCGGCGCGCTTGTCCGCCTCACGTTCAATTCCGGCGTCGATCTCGGGCCTACGTGGCTGCCCGACGGCAGCGGCATCCTCTACACGATGGAGCGAGTCGACCGGGCCGACCTCGACCGCTGCCTCGCGCTGCTTCCCGCTGCCGGCGGCACGATCGAGCGCCAGATCTGCGATCGGACACCCGCGGCGGACGACTCGGTGAATGCCTACACCGCAGCGGCGGTCTCCTCCGACGGGCGATTGGCGTACGTACGCGCGAGTGCTTCCCTGGCAGTGGGTTGGCCCAGGGCGCCGTCTACCCAGGAGCTGGTGGTCGCGCCGTGGGATACGCCAACCGCTGCCCGTGTGCTCCGCACGATCCCGTACCCCGGGCCGAGCGGCCGCATACACCAGAGTGTCTCGCAGGTGAGATGGCTGGGGGACAGCTCCCTCGTCTTCATCGGTGACAAGGTGGACTATCCGGCGCGGTGTCTCAACTGCTCGCTGGTCGATACGCTCGCGACGGGGCTCGAGATCGTGCGCCTCGATTTCCAGGGGCCGAACGTCGCGCTGACCATGCTGCCGGGTACGGACCAGGCGTCGTCGGTGGCCACCGCCGGCAGGGACACGGTCTACTTCACGATCAACGGCGACACGCGAGTGTTTCGCCTCCTGGTCTCGACCGGGGCGCTCGCGGTGGTGCACGATTTCACGGTCGGGGGCATCGCGCGCGACGTGACGGTGGCCGCGGGCCGGTTGCTGGCGGTGGTGGGGGGGAACGTGACGTTCACAAACGATACGGTGCTCGGTCCGATACAACGCGACAGCGGAGGCGCGATCGTGGCGGTCGATCTGGCGAGCGGTGCGGAGACGACGCTCACGACGGCGCTGGAGCTCTATCGTCACGCGGTGCTGGCGCCGGACGGCCGGCATGCCGTCGCGGAACGGCTGCTCGGACGGACCACGGATCTGTACCTCCTGGAGGTGCCGTGAGAGGCACACTCGTGGCGGCGGCCGTGCTGGGGGCGCTGGCCGCTCCACTCTCCGCTCAGACCGGGGGAGCCATCGCCGGGCGGGTGCGCGATGCCGTATCGGGGCAGGGGATCGGCGGCGCCACGGTTTCGGTGGACGGCGGGCGGCAGGGCGCCGCCACCGACACGGCCGGGTTCTATCGGGTGCGCGAGGTGCGCAGCGGATGGCACCGCGTGCAGGTTGCCCGCATCGGGTACCGCCCCACGGCGTTCGACAGCGTGCTGGTCCGCAGCGGCGAGACGGTGCTGCTGAACGTCTCCATGGAGTCGCTCGCCCTGCAGGTCGAATCGATCGCAGTGACGGCGGTGCCGGACCGCGTGCTCGACCCGATGGTGCCGCAGGACCTGCAGCGGGTGACCGGCGAAGAGATCCGCCGCCTCCCGGTCACGAGCATCGAGGAGGCGGTCGCCCTCTCGGCCGGGGCGGTGGGCGAGAGCTATCGCGGCGGGCGGCTGGGGGAGCAGGCTTTCGTGCTGGATGGCATCGGCGTGAAGAACCAGCTGGATGCCTCGACCGGGTCGCTGGGGATCCGGATCCCGCCGGACATCCTGACGGAGGCTTCCCTCGTCACCAACGGGTTCTCGGCCCGCTACGGGCAGGCCATCTCGGGCCTCGTCAACGTCGTGACGAAGGACGCCGGCGAGCGCTGGGAGGGCCGTGCGGCGTACGAGAGCGACCGGCCGCTGCCCAAAGGGTGGGACTACGGGATCGACCGGGTGGTGTTGAGCGGCTCCGGGCCGCTCACGCGCGGCATCGGCCTCGTGGGCGTGCTGGACGTCCAGGGGCGGCTCGACGCCGATCCGGTCAACGCGCCGCCCCCGCCCGACCCGCGCGACCCGCGCAACCAGAATCCGTCGCTCCTGCCCCACAACGGCGGCGAGCGCTACGACGCGACGCTCAAGCTCACCGTCCCCGTGGGAGCGCGGCAAACGCTGCGGCTGTTCGGCCTCCACTCCATCGAGCAACGGCTGCTGTTCGATCCGGCCTACAAGTACGACCCTGCGTTCGCGCCGGCGCAGCGGGTGCGTGGGACGCTGCTCACCGGCCAGCTGCAGCACACCTCGGGTCCCGGGACGCTCAACCCGCTCACCGCGGACTTGCGCGTCGGGTACTTCGATCGCGTCTTCCTGCGCGGCGGGCTGTCGGACCAGCCGACGCAACACTTCGGCGCGCTCACCTTCGAGACCTTCCACTTCCTCGGTGAGGACCTCGCGCGACGGCAGGACACGGTCGCCGCGCGGGCGGCGCTCCCGGGGTTCGATCCTCCGGACTGGAGCGACCGGACGCCCTGGGGAGTGCCGGCGTTCTTTCTCGGGCAGGGGACCCGGGGCGACGTCGCCTGGAACCGCTTCCGCGAGCTGCGCACCAAGGTGGACGTGACGCTGAGCTCGGGACGTAATGCCGATTTCTACCTGGGCGGGGAAATCGCCGGTCAACACGTGCAGACCTTCCAGCGGGTGTTCGCCTTTCTGCCGGCGGGCGACACCGTACCTCCGCCCACGGCGTCGGACTTCCGGCCCGTGAGCGCGGCGGCGTACGCCGAGACGCAGCTGCGGGTCGAAGACCTGGCGTTCACCGTCGGCCTGCGCTACGACCAGTTCGACGGCCGCGTGCCGCAGGCGTTGAGCGGACGCGGGCTGGGAGCGCAGCGATCCCTCAATCCACGGCTCGCGGTGTCCACCGTGCTCCACAAGGCGACGTTCATCGCCACGTGGGGACGGTTCAGCCAGGCGCCGGACTTCCAGTACCTCGTGGACGCGGCGTTCGACGACACCGCGCGCACCGGCCGGTTCCGGCGCGGCAATCCGGCGCTGGGGTTCGAGGACGCGACGCAGTACGAGTTCAGCCTGCGGCTGCGGCCGACCGAGATCACGGCGGTGCGCGGCAACCTGTACATCAAGCGGCTGGACGGCCTGGTGGCCTCGGTGCCGCTGGGGCTGAATCCCGACTCGTCGATTTTCGGCAATGCGGACTTCGGGACGGTGAAGGGCGTCGAGCTGATCTTCGAGAAGGAGCCGGCGCACGGGTGGGGGGTGCGGGTGGCCTACACGTTCCAGTCGGCGACCGCGACCGCCACCAATGCCTTCGGCCTGCTGCGTCGCATCCGGTTCGATTCCATCACCGGCGACACGATCAATCCGGCGCGCGTCGAGTTTCCGCTCGACTACGACCGGCGCCACAGCCTGACGGTCGTGGGTCAGGCCCGGGTGAGCGACGAGGCGGGGCCGCGGCTGTTCGGCACCTCCCTGTTGGGGGGACTGGAAGCCGCGGCCATCTTCCACTTCGGATCGGGGTTGCCGTACTCGCGCACCAACACCGCCGGCGACACGCTGATCGGACTCCCCAATTCCTCACGGCTGCCGCCCGAATACTCGCTCGACGCGCTGGTGCGACGCCCGCTGCGGCTGTGGGGCCTGAGCGGTGGCGTCTATCTCGACGCCCGGAATCTCCTGAACCGTCGCAACACCGTCGCGGTGCGGCGCGACACCGGCCAGCCGGGGTTGACCGATGCGACGCTGCAATCCATGGCCCAGGCCGCGTATCAGGCGCATCCGGAGCCGATTCCCTACGAGTCGACCCGCTACCGTCAGTGGGCCGATTTGGACGGCAATGGACAGATCGATGGTCCGGGCGAGCTCGTGCCGTTGTATCTCGCCGCGGCGCGGGACTTCGCGCAGCCGCTGTTCTTCTTCGGGACACCGAGACTGGTGCGACTGGGCGTGGAGCTCACGTTCTAGGGGAAGACGGTGGAGGACGGTGGAGGTTGGTGGAGGTGGTGGAGGTCAGCCGCGGGGTAGGCGCAACTCGTCCCAGGCGATGCGCTTTTCCAGCACGGCGTCGCGGATCTGGCGCTCGCGGGCGCTCAGTACGGCGTTGCCGGTTTTCACCTCCAGGAACCAGATACCGCGTAGATCCCCTTCGGCGAGTCCGTCGAACACCACGAGGTCGACCGGGCTGCCCAGGAACCGCGCGTCCTTGGGGTTGAAGCGGAAGCCGGGCAAGTAGGGCAGGAGCTGTTCGGAGACCTTGCCCACGGTCACCGCCTGGCTGCGCTGGACGGCGTCCTGGCGGATGATGCCGGTATGGCGCGCCTTCCAGATCAGGAAGTAGACGAACCCGACCAGCAGGCCGATGACGACGCCGAGGCACGCGGCGAGTATGGTGTCGGCCACGTTCTTCTCCATCTAGGCGGAATCCAGCCGGGCGAACGCGCGCACCGGGAACGACCCCATCCCCATCACCTTCGGCGGGACCGCGAAGAAGCGGAACCCGGAGTCGGGCAGCCGCTCGAGCCCGGTCAGATGCTCCACGATCGGGATGCCGGCTCCCAGCAGGATCGTGTGCGCCGGACGGGTGCCGTCGGTCGCGTCGTCGATGTTCAGCGAGTCGATGCCCACGAGCCGTGCGCCGGCGCGGGCCAGATGCTCGGCCGCGGCGCGCGTGAGGAAGGGATGCCCGCCGGCGCCGTACGCATCCGTGCCCCAGTGGCGGTCCCAGCCGCTATGGACCAGCACCGCCCGGCCCTGCGGATCGATCGCGGTGAAGACATCGTGGTCGATCGCCGGGGAGGCGCCACCCGCGTGGACGACCAGCCCCGGCAGATCCGCGAGGGCCGCGAGGTCCAGTCCGGCGAGATCGGTTCCCTCGGCGTAGCGGTGGAACGGCGCGTCCACATACGTACCCGTGTTCGCCACCATCTCGATCCGCCCGATCTGGAATTCGGTCCCGGGCGCGTAGCGCCCGATCGAGGCCTCCCGGCTCAGATGGTCGCGGATGACCGGTGCGGGGAGTCCGGGATAGGTCACCATCCCATCGGTCACGACGTGGCTCAGATCGATCAGCGATGACACGTCAACCTCTCGCGTCGGTGTGGGCTTCCTCGAGGTAGCCGCCGGCCACGCCGCCGACCACCATGAGCAATCCGATCCAGCCGAGCGGGCTGAGGCGCTGTGCGAAGAGGGCGAAG
>DATGDE010000184.1:0-5375 GCA_035311125.1 Gemmatimonadales bacterium | reverse complement strand
AACCGGGTGTCCTCGGTCGGATGGGTGACCGCGACGAATGGGCCAAACTGGGCCTCCAATAAGACGCCCCCCGATATAAACGCGTGGCTCGGGCCGACCGGCCGGGCGGGAACCCCGCGGCCAATCTCCAGCGGGTCCCGCAGCGGCTCGGTCGCCGCCGCCAGACCAGCGTCGCCCTCGATCCGGAAGTGCTCCCCGGAGAGACGAGGCCTGAACTCCGCCAGCAGTTGGCCGACCAAGCGAGCCTCGGAGACGTTGACCACCGCCGTGTCGACGGCCTCGAGGGCGCGGACCAGATCGCCGCGGCGCAACGGCCGGGTGAGGGGGGTAGGGTCCCGGAGCACGCCCGCGGCGATGAGGTGCTCGACATACGGCATCGCCCAGTGTCGCAGGGGTACATAGGGCGAGGCCTGCTGGGCCGCGAGCGGCCCGGCGAGTAGCAGCAACGCGAGCATGCGGGACAAGGCGCTAAACTGCATATTGGGGCGCCGGCCCACAATCCGTCTCCGGCCTACACGGCCCGTCGTCGCCGCGGCAAGCGTAGCGCGCAAGGAACCCGCATGCGGATCACGTTCTGCAGCGACGCCCTGCCCCCCGTCATCGACGGCGTCACTCGGACCTTGTCCGAGCTCGCCACAGCGCTGCACGCCGCGGCAGTCGATTTCCTGTTTCTGTCCGCGGTGAAGCCCGACGCTGGCCTTCCGTGGCACGACCGCGTGCATACGATGTCGGGCGTGCCGATCCCGCTATACCCCGATTACAGGCTCGCATTGCCGCGTGCCAAGACGCTGGATCCCGTGCTGGACCGCTTCGCGCCCGATCTGGTGCACGTAGTGACGCCGAGCCTGCTCGGTCTATACGGGCTCCGGTACGCCCGCCGGCGCGGCCTCCCCGTTGTCGCGAGTTTTCACACGGATTTCGTCTCGCTGCTCCCCCACTACGGGTTCGGGACGCTCGAGCCGTTCGGTCGCAGGCTCGCGCGACGGTTCTACAGCCAATGCTCGATCACACTGGCGCCGTCCCGGAGCACGGCAAACGCCCTGCGCGCGCACGGAATACGCAACGTCGCCCTCTGGCAGCGCGGTGTGAATCCGATCCGGTTCTCGCCGTCGTTCCGGAGCGCGTCGCTGCGGGCGGTTGCCGGTGCGGACGGGACCCCAATCCTGCTCTACGTCGGACGGCTGGGCCGGGAGAAAAACCTCCGATTCCTGGTGCGGGCGATGCACCTCCTCGCGCAGCGCGAAACGCGGTTCAGACTCGTGATCGTAGGCCGGGGCCCGATGGGGGCCGAGCTCGCCGCCAACCTCCCCAACGCGCACTTCACGGGCTCGCTGGAAGGCCCTGAGCTGTCTCGTTGGTACGCCAGCGCCGACCTGTTCGTGTTCCCCTCGCAGATCGAAACGTTCGGCAACGTTGTGTTGGAGGCGTTTGCTTCCGGACTCCCGGTCGTGGGAGTGGACGCCGGGGGCGTGGGCGAGCTCGTCACCTCCGGCGTGAATGGACTGCTCGCTTCCGCCCAGTCGCCGAGCGCGTTCGCCGACGCCGTCCACTCCCTCCTCAGCGAGCCCGAAACCATCGCTCGAATGAGTGTCAATGCGCAGCGGACGGCCGCGCAGTACCGCTGGCCGGAAATGGCGCGGCAGCTGCTCGATCATTACGAGCGCCTGGTCCTCCCCGGCGGCCGCCGCTCGGGCGCCCTGGCTGCGGCCGTGTGAAAGTTCTCGACCTCACCGAGTTCTATTCTCCGCGCGGCGGGGGGGTGCGCCGCTACCTCGCGGAGAAGGCTGCCTGGGTCGCCGGCCGGCCCGATCTCGACCACGTCGTGGTGGTGCCCGGCGAGCGCGACGCGGTCACGCTATGGGATCGTACGCGTGTGCACCTGGTACGCGGCCCCCGAGTGCCCGCGAGTCCCGGCTATCACTTCCTGATCGCCGGCCGCCGGGTCGCCCGCATCGTGCGATGGGAGCGCCCCGATGTGATCGAGGTGGGAAGTCCGTATCTCGCCCCGTGGCTCGCGCGCCGCGCCGCCCGCGGCACGCCCGCGCGGCTCGCCGCGTTCGTGCACGAGAACCCACGGCTTTACGTCACCCGGCTCGCGTGGCCGCTCTGCACCGTCCTCGACCCGCTCCTCTCCCGCTACCTCGAGACCGCTTACCGCCGCTTCGACCTGATCGTGGCCGCGAGTGCCGACAACCTCCCGCAAGCGGGCGGCGCGCCCACGGCGGTGGCGCCCCTGGGCGTCGATGCACAGCTGTTTCACCCGATGCGCCACGATCCCACATGGCGAAGTGAGGTGGGCGCTTCACCCGGCGAGCGCGTGGCCCTGTACGTGGGGCGCCTATCGGCCGAAAAGGGGCTCGAGACGGTGCTCGAAGCATGGCCCGAGATCCGCCGTAGCAGCGGCGCGCGTCTCGTGCTGATCGGCGAGGGACACCTTCGGTCTCGGCTGGAGCGGCTGGCGCGGGAGCGGCCTCAGACGATCACGGTGCTGCCCTATGAAGCGGATCCCGTCCGGCTCGCCCGCGCCTATGCGAGTGCGGACCTCTTCATCGCGTCTTGTCCGTACGAGACCTTCGGGCTCGCCGCGCTCGAGGCAATGGCGAGCGGGTTGCCCGTGGCGGGCGTGCGTGCCGCCGGGATCGGCCGGCTGCTGGCAGACGGAGAGGGTTGGGCGCGGACGTACACAACCGGGGACCCACGCGATTGCGCGCGGGCTGTGGCCGGGCTGGCCATGGCGGACCTCGCTGAAGCCGGCCGCCTGGCGAGGGATGCCGCAGTGCGACGCTATACCTGGGACCGGACGTTCACCGAGCTGTTCACGCTATACCGGCGCCTGGCCGACCAGGCGGCGAGCCAGGCACGGCCAAGCAGCATCGCGCCCAGCGCGGCACTCAACAGGAGCGTATAGACGCGCCAGACGATCAGCAGCTCGGCCAGCTCGTGTCCGGCAAGCTTGCCGGCGAAGCCTCCAGCGAAGCCCAACTCGATGGCTCCGACTCCCGCTGGGGTCGGGAGCGCCAACTGCCCGAACAGCAGCGCGAACGACCCCAGCCAGACCGCGCCGCTCCCCAGGTCGAGCCCGGGCAGCCCAGCCACCAGCACCGGGAGGATCGCCGTGCGTGACACCATGCTGACGGTCGTAAGCGCGGCGGCGAGCGCCACCCTGCGCCAGCCGAGCGCACACGCCTGGCGCCAGGCAAGAACGAGCATGGGCACGGCGCTGTGCGGCGCGCGGCGGAGGTAGCGGATAAGGATGACACAGAGAACGGCGAGGACTACGACGAACGCGATGAGGATGCGGGCCCGCGGGGCTGCGGCGAGTGCGGCGAGTCGTCGCACGCCGTTCGCGGCGGTGGCGGCGAACCCGATGCTCAGCGCAAGCGTGGCGAGAGCGAGCAGCACCCAGTCGATCAGCGCTTCGACCGCGAGTCCGGCCACGGCGCTGGGGACCGGGACCGCGGCGCGGCGAAATCCCCAATACCGGGCGGGATCGCCACCCACGCGCCCCGGCGTCACGGCCGACGCGGCATCGCCGTACGCGTTGACCGTCACCGCCTGCCACAGCGACAGCCCTCCTGTGGGGACCAGCAAGCGGATCCGCAGGGCCCGTACCAGGACATCACCGCCGCACAGCGACAGCGCGACGAGCTGCAAGCCCGGGGACGCGATCATGGAGCGCAGCGTGTGAGCATCCTGGACGCTACCGCCGAGCCACGGCGCCCGGAAGGCATTCGGCGGCTCGTCATCAATGCGGACGATTTCGGCCTCTCAGAGGGCACCAACCGTGGCATTCGGGACGCGCACCTCGCCGGTGTCGTCACCGCGGCGTCGCTGCTCGTCAACGCCCCGGGCTTCGAGGCCGCCGTGCGCGCCGCGCACGAGATGCCGGCGTTGAGCGTGGGATTGCACCTCAATCTGACGATGGGGCAGCCAGTGTCATCGCCCGATGTCGTGCCCACCCTGTGCGATTCCAGGAACAGGCGGCTCTATCCACTCTCCCATCTTATCCGTCGCGCCCTTGCGGGAAAGATCGACGGTTCCGAGGTGGCGCGGGAGTGTGCGGCACAGCTCGAGCGCCTGCGTGCCACAGGGTTGCGGATCACTCACCTGGACGGCCACCAGCACACCCACGTGCTGCCCGGCGTTTGGGGCCCGGTGGTGGACACTGCACGGCAGGCCGGAGTCGAGACCGTGCGGATCCCGCTCGAGCCCCCGGTGGGGATCGCGTGGCGCCCAATGGCCGCGCTCGCCCAAATCCTGATCGCCGCCTCCTACCGAGTGGCGTCGGGCGGCGCGGCACGCCCGGTTCACCAGCGCCACTTCCGCGGCTTTGCGCTCACCGGACGACGTGACTTCACCGCACGACTGCTCGCGCTGCTCGATTCTCTGGAACCGGGAACGACCGAGCTGATGGTGCACCCGGGTTACACCGATGCGGGTCTGGCCGGGTGGGTCGACTATACGGCAGGTCGGGAGCTCGAGCTCGCCGCGCTCACATCGGCCGCAGTGCGCGCCCGCCTCGCCCGCGGGGACATCGAACTCACCGGATGAGCCCCATGAGCTCCCTGTAGTCGATCACCTGCCGCGGCTCGAGCAGACGCGTGAGCGTGCGCCGACAGGAGTCGAACACGCCAGGCCAGTCCGCATCGTGGGGATGCAGCGCCAGACGCACGAGCGGTCGGGTGCGTTCGAGGCGCAGGCGTGTCGCCGCGACCACGATGCTCCCGGTCCGTCGCCAGGCAGCGCGCGTGCTCCAGCAGGTGGCCGGAGCGGCGACGCGCCGGCCGTTCACGAATACCGCCCGGGCGTCCTCCGTCAGCGCGAGCCCCGCGTCCAGCGCAATTCGGGTGAGCTCCGGCCGCGCGAGCCACGCCGGAGGGACGAACCCGATGGGATCGAGCCGCGCATTCCGCAAGGCCGAGAGCCCCTGTGCGATCCGTGCCCGCGCCTCGTCGGGAGGCAGCGACGCGAACTCCCCTTCGCGGTCGGTGCGCTCAAAGGTGCGCACCCGATGGGCGAGCGAGCGCGGCTGTCCGACCTCGTCGTGCCGCAGGCCGTGGAGCAACACCGTCGCGCCACGCGTAACGCGCTCACGCAGGTCCGCTGTGAAATCGGGGAACTCTTCGAGCGGCCAGGTGCCGTGCCAGTTGGGGACTACGAGCAGGGCGAACTGCCTCACGCCGGCCTCGTCCAGCAGTCGATAGAGTGCCAGAAGACGCCCCTCGTGGGCCGGGGTCACGTCGTGGACCGACACGAGCAGCCGCGGCCTCAGTGAGTCGGACACGTGGTGCCAATATAGGGAGCGGCGAGCGGTCGAGGCGGCGCTCTCCCTCGCTCCTCACCCCCCATAAGCCCTTGTATTCCGTCAAGTTACG
>DATGDE010000183.1:0-12885 GCA_035311125.1 Gemmatimonadales bacterium | reverse complement strand
AGGACCCTTCTCGGGCTGGATCATGAGGTAGAACTTCACCTGCTTCCATAGTCTGCCCCAGTCTCGGGGACGAAACGGGAACAGCGCGCGCCAGCGCTCGAAGCGGTTGCCGACGAACAGCCAGTACGTCCGGACTATCGCAGTCGCCACGAGCACGCCGGCCGAGACGAAGTGGAGGAACCGCACCCACCCCATCAGGTAATGCGAACTCGCTTCGCCGCTGGTCACGAAGTAGGGCCGCCCAATGTAGAAGCCGGTGACCACGAGCACCACGATGCACGCCACGGCGAGCCAGTGCATGGCGCGGATCGGCCAGCCCCACAGGTACACCCAGTGGTAGTCGCCCGATGGCGGCGGCACCTTGTGCGCGAGTGAGATTCCGCGCAGCGCCCCACTCGGCCGCGGTGCGGGCCGAGGCCCCTTGCCGGGAGGGGCGCTCACTGGACCCTCACCGACGTGACCTCGCGGCCGGTGGCGTCGAGCACGTGCACCCCGCAGGCCATGCAGGGGTCGAACGAATGGATGGTGCGGAGGATCTCGATGGGCCGCTCGGGATCGACCAGTGGATGGTGGTCCATGAGCGCTGCCTCGTACGGTCCCGGCACGCCCTTCCCGTCCCGGGGCGAGCAATTCCACGTGCTGGGGACGACGCACTGGTAGCGGGCGATCTTCTGGTCCTCGATCTGCACCCAGTGCCCCAACGCGCCGCGCGGCGCATCGAGGTAGCCGTACCCCTGCGCCTTATCGGGCCATCTGGCGGGGTCCCACTTCGAATCGTCGAAGGTGAGGGTGTCCCCGTTCTTGATGTTGGCCACGAGCTTGTCGTACCACACCGACAGCCGGCGGGCGAGCAACACGGTTTCGATACCCCGTGCTCCGGTCCGGCCCAGGGTCGAGAACAGCGCCGCCGGCCCGACGTTGAGGGCCTTGAGCGTCGCCCCCACCATCTCCTGTACTTCCTTGTGACCCGATGCGTAGGCGACCAGCATGCGCGCCAGCGGTCCCACCTCCATCGGCTGCCCGTCGTAGCGCGGTGCTTTCATCCACGTGTACTTCTTCTGGTCCTGCAGATAGGTCCAGGGCGTCGGGGGACCAGTGTATTTCGCCTTCGTCTCCCCCTCATAGGGATGCAGCCCCGCGTCGTCGCCCTTGGCGTACTCGTACCAGGAGCTGTTGATGTACTCCTGCACCTTCATGTGATCGTACGGCAGGACCTTGGACAGATCCTTGTTCATCACGATGCCGCGCGGGAAATAGAGCTTGTCGAGTTCCCGCACGTCCCCGTCGGGGAACTCACCGACCGCGAGATAATTCCCTGTGCCCCCACCGATCGCCGCCCAATCCTTGTAGAAGCCCGCGACAGCGACCAGGTCGGGCCAGTACACCTGCTCTACGAACGTCTGGGCCCGCTTGATCATGTCGTGGATGTCGGTGAACCGCTCGGCGTTGATCGTGGCGGTGCTGTCGAGGTTGATCGCCGACGCCATCCCGCCGACGAGGAAGTTGGGGTGCGGGTTCTTGCCGCCGAAGATGGTGTGCAGCCGGATGACGTCGCGCTGCCAGTCGAGCGCCTCGAGGTAATGCGCCACGGCGAGGAGGTTCACCGCCGGGGGGAGCTTGTAGGCCGGATGGCCCCAATACCCGTTGGTGAAAATGCCCAGCTGTCCGCCCGAGACGAAAGTCTTGAGGCGATTCTGCACGTCGCGGAAGTATGTCTCGGAGTTGTTGGGCCAGGGAGACACCTTCTTGGAGATCGCGGCGGTGTCGGCGGGATTGGCCGACAGCGCGCTCACCACGTCCACCCAGTCCAGCGCGTGCAGGTGGTAGAAGTGAATCACGTGATCCTGCACGAACTGCATGCCGTGGATCAGATTGCGGATCAGGTTGGCGTTAGCCGGGATGTGGATGTCGAGCGCGTCCTCCACGGCGCGGCACGACGCCACGGCGTGGACGACGGTACACACGCCGCAGATGCGCTGCGTGAACGCCCAGGCGTCGCGCGGATCGCGGCCCTGCATGATGATCTCGATGCCGCGGAACTGCGTCGAGCTCGCCCATGCCTTGCTGATGCGTCCATTCTCCGCCTGCGCCTCGATACGGAGATGGCCCTCGATCCGGGTGATGGGATCGACGACGACTCTAGTGCTGGCCATGGCCGCCTCCCTCGCCCTTCGTGGGGGTCTCGACAACGGGTAGTTTGCGCCGCTCGCGAACCTGGTGGACGCCGGTCGCGATGGCATGGGCCGCCACCCCCGCCGCCGCGCCGACGGCGAGCGACAAGCCGATGGTGTCGGCGGTGCGCTCCACGGGGAAGCCCGCCACGTTCGGCAGGCGTCCGTAGAACGGAGTCATCGTGTCCCAGAAGCCCGGCTCGGTGCAGCCGATGCACGGATGCCCGGCGCCGATGGGCCAGCTGGTGCGCGTGTTCCATTGGAAGATGGGGCAGGGGGAGTAGGTCGCCGGCCCCTTGCACCCGACGTGATAGAGGCACCATCCCTCGCGCGCCGCGGTGTCGTCGAACGTCTCCACGAACTGGCCGGCGTCGAAGTGGGCCCGCCGCGGGCACTGGTCGTGGATGCGCTTGCCGTACGCGAACGTCGGCCGCTTTTCATGGTCCAGCTGCGGCAGCCGGTTGAATGTCAGATAGTGGACGATCGTCGCGGTGACGACGTCGCCGATCGGCGGACAGCCGGCGATGTTCACGAGCGGCTTGTCCTTGATGATCTCGCCGACACCCACGGCCCCGGTCGGATTGGGCCGGGCGGCCTGGACGCTGCCCCAATGCGCGCAGGCCCCGATCGCGATGACCGCCGCAGCGCCCTGCGCCGCGTTCTCGAGTATGCTCCGCGCCGTCTTGCCACCGATGGTGCAGTAGATCCCGCCGTCGTGCGTCGGAACCGACCCCGTCACCACCAGCAGGTACGCGCCCTTGTTCTTGGCCATCGAGTCGGTCATCGCCTTCTCGACCGCGGATCCCGCACCGGCCATCAGGGTGTGCTGGTAGTCGAGCGACACGACGTCGAGCACCAGATCGCCGATCGTGGGCTCGGCCGTTCGCAGGACGCTCTCCACGCAGCCGGTGCACTCCTGGAGCTGCAGCCAGATGACCGTGGGACGCTTCTGGGCCTGGAGCGCTCTCGCAATCCGCGGTGTGGCGAGCTCGCCTAATCCGAGCACGGCCGCCATCGAGCCGCAGAAGGTGAGGAACTCTCTCCGATCGACGCCGCGGTGCTCGAGGTACTGACCGAGCGTCTCACCGTCGGCCCAGGCGTGCGGGGCGGGCACGTACATGAACACCTCCGCTGGAAACGATGAAGGGAAAAAGCCACGCTAACAGTGCCCCGCTCCGTCGATAGATCAGTGAAAGACGGCATGAAGAGATCTTTACGCCCCCTTCACGCTGGCTGGACACGACGCCACGCAAACTTCCCGAACGTGGGCAAGTCCGATTGGAGCCTGACGTGGACCTGGACCGCCTGATCGCTACCGAGCAGCGACTCGACGAAAAGCTGCGCCATGCGCAGGAGGAAGCCACGCGCCTGGTAGAGGAGGCCCGGGCGGCCGCCGCAGCGCGCGAGGCCGAGCTGACGGCCACGCTGGCGGCGACGGCGCAACGCTTCGCGGCGGAGACCGCTGCGGAGCGGGAGCGTCGCGAGCGGGAGGTCCATGTCGAGGCGGCGGTTCAGGTGAAGCGCTACGAGGGAATCTCCCCTGAGTGCGTGGCCGGTGCGGCGCGTGACGTGGTGGACCGGCTGGTCGCGGGAGAGGAGCCGGCCGCATGATCATCGAGATGTCGAAGCTCCGGATCCTCGGGGCCCGCGAGCGGCTCGAGGACGTGCTGCGGGTGCTGCAGGACCTCAGCATCATGCACCTGTCCGCCCCCGAAGCGGTTCCGCTCGCGCACGCCGACTTGACGTCCACTCAGGAGCGGGAGCGCCGTCACCTGCAGGCGGCGCTGGACAACGTCGAGCAGGCGTTGGCGGCGCTGGGCGTCCGCGACGCCGGGCCGCAGCTCGCCCCGGCGACCGCGGCGGCGACGCCGGCGGACCTGGTGCGCTGGGCGCGCCTCGGCTGGCGGGTGCGCCGCGAGACCGGGCGGCTGGCCGCGCGCGAAGCCGAGCTCGACGAAGAGCGCGCGCTGATCATGAAGTACCAGCACTTCTTCTCCGCCTTTCGCGCGCTGCTCGAAAGCGAAAGCCGCTGGCCCAACGCCACGGCGTATCACATCCTGCTCAAGGGACGGGAAGCCGGGACGCTGCCGCAGCTGCGCGCGGCGCTCGCAGCGGCGATCGGCGAGGAGTTCCAGCTGTTCAGCCAGCCGCTGCCCTCGGGGGAAATGGCGGTGCTGATCGTCGTGTCGGCGCAGGCCGCCGGGCGGGTCGAGCGGCTGCTATCCGAAGCGCGGGTGCAGGAGATCCCGGTGCCCGAAGCCTATGGAGGAAAGTCGCTCACCACCGCGATCCCGCGGATGCTGGAGCGGCTGGGCAGGATCCCGGTTGAGCTGCAGGAGGTGCGCCAGCGCCGCCAGGCACTGGCGCGCGCCCACGGCGCGGACCTGCGAAGGGCGCGCGCGGCACTGCACGATCGCCTCCAGGCGCTCGCCGCCCTCCCGCTGTCGGGCGTCACCGCCCGCGCCTTCGTGCTGGAGGGGTGGGTGCCTGCCCGGGCCCGCCGTGACCTCGAGCACGGCCTGCACACGGCCTTCGGCGAGGACGTAGTGGTGAGCGAAGTCTCCAAGGAAGAGTGGGAGTCGGAGCAGGCGCCGGTCGTCCTCTCCAATCCCCGGCTGTTCCGGCCCTTCGAGACGATCGTGGGCCTGATGCCGCTGCCGCGATACGGCTCGATCGATCCGACGCCGTTCGTGTCCGTTTTCTTCCCCGCGTTCTTCGGCCTCATGGTGGGCGACGTGGGCTACGGTCTACTGCTGGCCGCAGTCGGGTTGCTGCTCCATGCCCGCTCCAAGCCGGGCACCACGTTGCGCAATGTCTCCGAGATCATTGGTCCCTGCGCGCTGTTCACGGTCCTGGCGGGGTTCCTCTTCGGGGAGCTGTTCGGCGATCTCGGGCTCCGCTGGTTCGGCCTGCGACCGCTGCTCTTCAATCGCGAGGACGCGCTGATCCCGTTCCTGCTGCTTGCCGTCGCGATCGGGGCGGTGCACGTGCTGCTCGGGCTGGTGCTCGGCGCGGTGAGCGCCCGCCGGCATCCCCGGCAGGCGGCGGGCCGGGGCGTGTCCGCCGGGATGGTCGTGCTCGTCATCATCGCCCTGCTCGCCGCGGTGGACGTGCTGCCCCGCGCGTTCTTCACCCCGGCGGTGATCGCCCTGCTGGTCGCGTTTCCCGTGCTCATCGTGCTCGAGGGACTGGTGGCGCCCATCGAGCTCCTGACGACGCTCGGCAACATCCTCTCCTACGCTCGTATCATGGCCCTGGGGGTCGCCTCGGTCATGATGGCGGTCGTGGCGAACAAGATGGTCGGCGCGATCGGCAGCGTCGTCGTCGGCATTCTGTTCGCGCTGCTGTTCCATCTCGTCAATTTCGCCATCGCGGCATTCAGCCCCACGATCCACGCGCTGCGTCTCCACTATGTCGAGTTCTTCGGCAAGTTCTTTTCCCCCGGCGGCGTGCGGTATCAGCCGTTCGGTCACTGGACCCGCGTGAACAACCAGACGCGTGGTGTCCCAACCACCCCCACCCCCCGGAATCCGAGGCAGGCCGCATGAGTCCCGTTCTGATCACTCTGGCCGCGGCACTCGCGGTCGCCATTCCCGCGCTCGCGACGGCATGGGCGCAGTCCCGCATCGGCCCGGCGATCGCCGCGTCGATGGCGGAGAAGCCCGAGCTGTCCACTACGGCGATTCTGTTGGTCGCGATCCCGGAAACGATGGTGATTCTGGGATTCGTGGTGGCCGTGGTCATCCTCGTCCGCGGCGGTTGAGCGGAGAGCCGGGAGCGTTACATGGGGCTCGAGCACCTTCTCGAGGCCCTGGAGCGGGATGCCGACGCGCAGGTGGAGCAGACGCTCGCGCAGGCCCGCGCCGAGGCCGACCGCATCACGACCGAATCGTCGGCCGCCCTCGCGCGGCGCCGTGGGGATGCGACCTGCGCCCGGGATAGCGCCCGTCGCGCGGAGGTCGAGCATGCCGTGACGCTGGCGCGGCGCGAGGCACGGCGCTCGATCCTCGAGGCGCGCGAGCGCCTGCTGGAGCGCGTATTCGCCGCGGCCCGCGCGGCGCTGCCCGCGGCCGCAGCCGGACCTGCCTACCGCGCGACCCTGCCGGCCGCGCTGAGCGGCGCACTGTCCGCCCTCGGCAACGACCAGGCCGTAATCCGCTGCCCCGAAGCGCTCGCCCGGGAGATCGAGCGCGCGCGACCACGCGGCGCGGCATCCGTGCCGGTGCGGGTGGATCCCGCGAGCGGCAGCGGGTTCCGGGTGGTGAGCGCCGATGCGGCCATCGAGGTCGACGACACGCTGGAGAGCCGCCTCGACCGGCTCCGTCCTACGCTGGCCCGGCGGGTGCTGGCCCAGCTGGAGCTTCAGCCGTGAGCCCATCCCCACTTTGGGACGACGTCAACGCCCGGGCGCGCGGCCTCGGCACCCGGCTCTTCACCAGGGGACAGCTGGAATCGCTGGCGCGCACGCCGGACGCTGCGGCCCTGTCGGACGGGTTCCGCCGGCTCGGCCTGCCCGTTGCGGGCGAGCGTGAAGCCGCCACCGGCCCCGAGCTCGAGCTGGCCGTGCGACGCTGGGCGGCGGCGGCGCTGCAAACGCTCGCCCGGTGGGCCGGTCCCCGGGTCTCGGCGTTGGCCGTCATCTATGAGGAAGAGGATCGCAAGAGTCTCCGCTCCATCCTGCGCGGGGCCGTGCGCGGTGCGGCGGCCGAGGCGCGACTTTCGGGACTGGTGCCCACCCCGGCATTGCCGGAGCGCGCTCTGCAGGAGCTGGCCCGACAGCCGACGCCGGCCGCCGTCGCGGCACTCCTCTCGGCGTGGCGCAACCCATATGGTCCGGCGCTGGCGTCCGCGGCGGGCGCCGGGCAACCCGATCCATTCGCACTTGACCTGACGTTGGATCGCGCGTTCGCGGCGCGGGCCCTGGCCGCGTCGCGCCGCGCTGGCGGCGACCTGCTGGCCTACGTGCAGGAGACGGTGGACCTGACCAACGCCCTCACTGCACTGGTCATGGCGGTCGCCGGCCGGGACGTGGTGCCGAAGGACGTGTTTCTGCCCGGCGGCCAGCGCGTCTCGATCACCGTGTTCGAAGAAGCGGCGGCGCTGGGAGAGCCCGGCGCGGCCGGGATGCGGCTGGCGCGTGGCCTGGCGCCTTCGCTGCTGGCGGAGCCATTCCGCCACGTGACGCTCGATCTCACGGGGCTCGAGGAAGAGCTGTTGCGGGTGCGGATCCGGCAGGTGGCGCGCCTGACGCGCCGCTCGCCACTCGGCCCCGGACCGGTGCTGTGGTTCGCGCTGCGATTGCGCGCACAGGTCGTCGATTTGCAGCGCATCATCTGGGGCTCCGCACTCGCCACGCCGCCCGCGGCTCTCGCAGCGGCACTGGTGACGGCGCCGTGAGCCACCGCGTCGAGGTGCTGTGCCGGCCCGAGGTGGCGGCCGGGTTCGAGCTCGCCGGATTGCGCCCGGTCGAAGTGTCGGATCGCGCCGACGGCGTTACCCGATTGCGCGAGCTGTTGCGCGATCCGGCGGCGGGCGTCGTGCTGGTCGAGGAGTCCTTCTACGATGCACTACCCGACGACGTCCGGCTCGAGTTGGGCCGGCGCCCGCTGCCGATGGTCGTGCCGTTTCCGGGTCCGCAATGGGAGGCGCGGCCCGAGGCAGAAGCGTACATCGTCGAGTTGCTGCGGCAGGTGATCGGATACCGCGTGAGGCTCAAGTGACTCCTCCCGCACCGGCCCCGTGCCTGGTCCGCATCAGCGGCGCCCTTGCCGAAGCCGAGCCGGTTCCCTCGGCGGCGCTGTACGAGCTGGTGCGGGTCGGCGAGCGGGGCCTGCTCGGCGAAATCATCCGGATCGCCGGAGACCGGGCCACCATCCAGGTGTACGAGGAGACGAGCGGGCTGCGCGTGGGAGAGCCGGTAGAGCTCACGGGTGAGTCGCTGGCGGTGCAGCTGGGGCCGGGGTTGCTGGGATCGGTGCTCGACGGCGTAGGCCGGCCGCTCGCGCGGGTGGCTGCGGCCACCGGCGACTTCATCCATCCGGGAGTGACGGCCGCGACGCTCGACGCCACGGCGCGATGGACGTTCACGCCCTGCGTGCAAGCCGGCGCCAAAGTGGGCGGCGGCGACGTGCTGGGGACCGTGGCGGAACGGGCCGGCTTCGTGCACCGCGTCCTCGTGCCGCCGCGCGTCTCGGGTACCGTTGCCGCTATCGGCGAGAGGGAGACGCTCACCGTGGGTGACGCGGTAGGGCGGCTCGAGGACGGCACTCCGCTCATGCTCGCGCACGCCTGGCCGGTGCGCCAGCCGCGGCCGGTGGGGCGGCGGTTGGCGCTGGGCGCGCCGCTCGTCACGGGGCAACGCGTCTTCGATTTCCTCTTTCCCGTCGCGGAAGGCGGCAGTGTCGCGGTTCCGGGCGGCTTCGGCACCGGCAAGACGGTCATCGAGCAGTCGTTGGCGAAGTACGCCGAAGCCGACGTCATGGTCTACGTCGGGTGCGGGGAGCGCGGCAACGAGATGGCCGAGGTGCTGGAGGAGTTCCCGCGCCTCGTCGATCCGCGGACCGGCCGCCCCGTGATGGATCGCACGATCCTGATCGTGAACACCTCGAACATGCCGGTGGCGGCGCGTGAGGCGTCGGTCTACATCGGCATCACCATCGCCGAGTACTACCGCGACATGGGGTACCGCGTGGCGCTGATGGCCGACAGCCTGTCGCGCTGGGGGGAGGCGCTGCGCGAGATCGGAGCCCGGCTGCAGGAGATGCCGGGGGAGGAAGGATACCCGACGTACCTGGGCAATCGCCTGGGCAAGTTCTACGAGCGCGCGGGCCGAGTCCGGGCGGTGGGCGTGCCGGAACGGGATGGCGCGCTCACCGTGATCAGCGCCATCTCGCCCCCGGGGGGCGACTTCTCCGAGCCCGTGACCCAGGCCGCGTTGCGGGTGACGGGCGCGCTCTGGGCGCTCGATGCGGCGCTGGCGCACCAGCGGCAGTTCCCGGCCGTGGACTGGGAAACGAGCTATAGCCTGTACACCGACGTGACGACCCCGTGGTTCGCCGAGCACGCGGGCGCCGACTGGGCCGAGCTGCGCCGGGAGACGCTCGAGCTGTTGCAGCGCGACCGAGAACTGCGCGAGATCGCGGAGCTGGTGGGACCCGAGGCGCTGCTCGACGCCGACCGGTTGCTGCTCGAGGTGGCGCGCACCATCCGCGAAACGGTGCTGGGACAGAGCGCCCACGATCCGAACGACGCGCTGTCGTCGCTCGAGAAGACGCACCGCCTCGCCGGGCTGGCGCTCGAGGTGTATCGCGCCGGACGGCGCGCCCTGGAAGGCGGCCGGGCGTTCGAGCAGCTCGATCTGGCGGCCCCGCGCCGCGCGCTCGCGGCGCTGCGGCGCGCCAGCGCGGCGGAGGTCCCGGCGCGGAGCGAAGAGGCGCAGGCCGCGGTGGAGGCGCTGGCCGCATGAGCGGGATGGTACGGCGCTACCACGGCGCTGCGGGCGTGGCCGGCCCGCTGCTGTACGTGCGGCGCACGCCGACCGCGACGCTCGGGGAATGGGTGGAGATCCGGGCGCCGGGACAGCCGCCGCGCCGCGGTCAGGTGATCGATGCCGGCCGCGAGATCAGCGTCGTGCAGATCCTCGAGGAGACGCTCGGTCTGGCGCCGGCCCGCTCCGAAGTGACGCTCACGGGGGAAGGAGCGACGGCGGTCGTCGGGCGGGAGCTGCTCGGCCGCGCGTTGAACGGCACCGGTGCGCCGATCGATGGGCTGCCCGCGCCCGTGGGCGATGCCACGCGTCCGGTCTGGGGGGCGCCGCTCAATCCCGTGCGGCGTGTGCGCCCCGCGGATTTCATAGAGACGGGCATCTCCGCCGTGGACGGCATGAATACGCTGGTACGCGGCCAGAAGCTGCCGGTGTTCTCGGGCCCGGGGCTGCCCGCCCTCGAGCTCGCGGCCCGCATCGTCGAAGGGGCGCGCGCGCCGCGCGGCGAGGCATTCGCAGTGGTGTTCGCGGGCGTCGGCATCACGGCGCGTGAGGCGGACCAGTTCCTCGACCGGGTGGAGCGCAGCGGCGCCTGGGATCGCAGCGTGCTCTACCTCAACCAGACGCGGGATCCCACGATCGAGCGACTGCTCGCCCCCCGGGTCGCCCTCACCCAGGCCGAGTTCCTGGCGTTCGACGCCGGGATGCATGTGCTCGTCGTGATCGCGGACATGACGCACTACTGCGAGGCGTTGCGCGAGATCGGCACGGCCCGCGAGGAGATCCCAGGACGGCGCGGCTACCCGGGCTACATGTACACCGATCTCGCGAGCCTCTACGAGCGGGCCGGGATCGTGGCGGACCATTCCGGATCGGTGACGCAGATCCCGATCCTCACTATGCCCGACGACGACATCACCCATCCGATCCCGGATCTCACCGGCTACATCACCGAGGGACAGGTAGTGCTCAGCCGGGACCTGCACCGCCGCGGGGTGTTTCCGCCAGTAGACGTGCTGCCGTCGCTGTCACGTCTGATGAACGCGGGGATCGGCGCCGGGAAGACCGCCCCGGAGCACCGCGAATGGGCCGATCAACTGTACGCGATCTACGCGCGCGGCCGCGAGGCAAGGCTCATGGCCGCCATCGTCGGGGAAGCGGGCCTCGCGGCGGCCGACCGCCGGGCGCTGGGCTTCGCCGAGCGGTTCGAGACCGAGTTCGTAGGGCAGGGCGCCACGCGGCGCTCCCTCGCCGAGACGTTCGATGCGGGTTGGCGACTGCTCGAGACGCTGCCCCGCGAAGACCTCATGCGGTTGAGCGACGCGACCTGGGAAACCCGGCATCCCGCGGAGCGCCCAGTAGGGAGCGGGCCGTGAGCGCCGTGAGTCTCGCCCCTACGCGGCTCAATCTAGTGCGCGCGGTCCGGCGCCTCGAGCGCCTCTCGCGGGGTGCGGCGGTGCTGCGGCGCAAACGGGAGGCACTCGTCACGGAGCTGTTTCGGCTCGCCCGGCCCGCGGCCGACGCCCGGGAGCAGATCGCCGCCGCGGCGCAGCGGGCGTACCCGTTGCTCGGGAGCGCGTTGGCGTTGCAGGGCCAGGCCGGCGTGCGGGCGACCGGGTGGCCCGGCCGGGACCTGGCGGTCGAGGTGTCGGCCGGGTCGGTGTGGGGGGTGGTGGTGTCGCGCATCGAATCCCGCCCCGCCATCGCACGGACCCTCGGCGCCCGGGGCACGGCGCCCGCCGGCACGGGACCGGCTGCGGTCCAGGCGGCGACCGAGTTCGAGAAGCTCGCCGAACTGCTGCTCGACGCGGCACCGCGCGAGATGCTGCTGCGGCGCCTGGGGCAGGCTCTCGCCCAAACCTCGCGCCAGGTGCACAGTCTGGAACATCGGTTGTCACCGCGCCTGCAGGGAGACATCGCCCGGGTCCGCCAGGTACTCGATGAGCGGGAACGGGAAGAAAGGCTCCGGCTGCAAACACTTGCTCGGTCGTCCCGTCATCGAGCCTTCACAATCCCTTCATCCTCGCCTCGGCAGTATGACTACGTAAGTACGGAGACCCGCTAACCGCAGTCGGGACACTCGTCGGAAAGGATGAAGGCTATGTCGAACTCACGTTGGCTCGCCACCGCGCTCCTCGTGGGGGCGCTGGCAGCCTGTACGAACGAGAAGATCGTCTACAAGACCCGCGAGCCCTTCAATCCGCCTCCCGACGGCTCCTTCCTCGGCTACTTCACGACCGACACGAAACAAACCACCTGCGGCAACTGCCACGTCGGCGTGCAGACGAGCTGGGTGTCGACGAAACACTCCGAGGCGTGGGCGGATCTCCAGGCGTCGGGACACGCGTCGGGCTCCTGCAACGCCTGCCACTCGGTTTCCGAGCTGGGCAACAACGCCGGCCAGCCGGCCGGCTACAGCGTGAAGCCCGATTCGGTCTACCACGACGTGCAATGCGAGAGCTGCCACGGCGGCGGCTTCACGCACGTCCAGAGCCCGACCGCGTTGAACGAGCCACTCGCGTCCATTGACGCCGATACCGGCCGCGCGAATGGTTGCGGTGGGTGCCACACCGGGACGCACGAGCCGTTCGTAGACCAGTGGAAGCAATCGGCTCACGGCTCAGGCCCGGCGCTGGCCGACGCCGGCGGGAACGCGTCGTGCGCGCCCTGCCACGAAGGTAAGGCGGCCATGACGGTGAAGTTCGGCGTCACGGGCAACTTCGCCGAAAAAGGCTCGGCGCAGCTGCTGCACATCACCTGCGTCGTGTGCCACGACCCGCACGGTGGTCCGAACGAAGGGCAGCTGCGGGCGTCCATTTCCACGCCCACGACCGACAATCTCTGCGTCACCTGCCACAGCCGCAAAGGCACCCCGCCGTGGGGCGTCGCGGCGACCATCGGCAGCACGTCTCGCGGGGCGCACGGCGCGCAGGGACTGCTCGTAATCGGGCAGAACATCGGGTGGTTCCCGCCGAACTTCGCCTATGACACGACCCTGATCGTGAGCAGCCACGGGACGACGGCGAATCCGCGGCTGTGCGCCACCTGCCACGTGGCGCAGACCACCATCACCGACAAGCTCACGGGCGCGTTCCAGTTCCAGAGCGTGGGTCACCTGTTCGAAGCGATTCCATGCCTCGACGCCAACGGCATTCCGGTGCCCGGCGACTGCACCGTCAGCCAGCGTGACTTCAGCGCCTGCTCCAACGGGGCGTGCCACATCGGCGGCCC
>DATGDE010000182.1:0-1738 GCA_035311125.1 Gemmatimonadales bacterium | reverse complement strand
CGGGCTCTTCATCCTGCGGCTCGCGATGCTGATGGTGCTGTTCGTCATCCTGGTGTGCGCCGTGCGGCAGCGGCCGTGGCTGGAGTCCTTCCTGTTCGCCGTGGCCCTGGCCGTCGGGCTGGCCCCCGAGCTGCTCCCGATGATCGTGTCCGTGACGCTGGCGCGCGGCGCGCTTCGGATGTCGGCCCAGAAGGTGATCGTGAAGCGGCTCGCGGCCATCCACGATCTGGGGAGCATGAATGTCCTCTGCACCGACAAGACCGGGACGCTGACCGAGGCCAGGATCCGGCTGGAGCGGCACGTGGACCCGGCGGGGCGCGACAGCGCCCGGGTCCTCGAGCTGGCCTACCTCAACAGCTACTTCGAGTCCGGGCTCAAGAGCGCGCTCGACGAGGCGATTCTCCGCCACGAGGAGGTGCAGACGGGCGGCTGGACCAAGATCGACGAGGTGCCGTTCGGCTTCGAGCGCCGGCGGGTGTCGGTGCTGATCGAGCGGGCGGGGGTGGAGAGCGCCCGCGCGCTCGTGGTGAAGGGCGCGCCCGAGGACGTGCTCCGGCTCTGCACCCGGTACGAGGGGGACTCGCCCGAGGACCTCCGGTTGCTGGACGGCGCCGCGCGGGCGGAGATGCGCGAACGGTTCGACGGGCTCAGCCGGGAGGGGTTCCGGGTCCTGGGCATCGCCTGGAAGCCGGTGGACCGGACCTGCTGCCACGCCGTGGTTGGCGACGAAGCCGAGCTCGTGTTCGCCGGGTTCGCCGGGTTCGAGGACCCGCCCAAGGAGAGCGCGAAGCTGGCGCTGGACGCGCTGGCCCGGAGCGGCGTGGCCGTGAAGATCGTGACGGGCGACAACGAGCTGGTCACCCAGCACGTCTGCGCCCAGCTGGGCGTGCCGGTCACCGGCGTGCTCACCGGCGACGCGGTCCGGGACCTCGACGACCTGGCGCTGGGTGCGCGGGTCGGTGAGGTGAACCTCTTTTGCCGGGTGCCGCCGGCGCAGAAGAACCGCGTCATCCAGGCGCTCAAGCGGCGCGGGTACGTCGTGGGCTATCTGGGCGACGGGATCAACGACGCGCCCTCGCTCCACTCCGCGGACGTCGGGATCTCGGTGGACACGGCGGTGGACGTGGCCAAGGAGGCGGCGGACCTGATCCTGCTCGAGCGAGACCTGAACGTCCTGTACCAGGGCGTGCGGGAGGGCCGCCGGACCTTCGGGAACATCATGAAGTACCTCATGATGGGCACCAGCTCGAACTTCGGGAACATGTTCAGCATGGCGGGTGCGTCCCTGCTGCTCCCGTTTCTCCCGATGCTGCCCGTGCAGGTGCTGCTCAACAACTTTCTATACGACCTCTCGGAGGTCCCCATCCCGATGGACGCGGTGGACGAGGAGTACGTCGACCGCCCGCGCCGCTGGGACGTGGGCTTCATCCGGAAGTTCATGCTCACGCTGGGGCCCGTGAGCTCCGTGTTCGACTTCCTCACCTTCTACGTGATGCTGCACGTCTTCCGGGCCGGAGAGGCGCTGTTCCATACCGGCTGGTTCATCGAGTCCCTCGCGACCCAGATCCTGGTCATCTTCGTGATCCGCACCCGGCGGTCTCCGTTCAGGAGCCGGCCGAGCGCCCTGCTCGCCATCGTGTCGCTCGGGGTCGTGGCGGTGACGCTGCTGCTGCCCTACACCGGCCTGGGCGCGCGGGTAGGACTGGTGCCGCTGCCGGCGAACTTCTTCTTGGTGCTC
>DATGDE010000181.1:0-2241 GCA_035311125.1 Gemmatimonadales bacterium | reverse complement strand
ACGACCAGCTCGAGCACCACGTCGAGGGCGGTGTCCATCCCGGCGAGCATGACCTCGAGGGTCTCGGCCTGCGGCACGTTGCGCGGGAAGCCGTCGAGCAGGAAGCCTTTGGCCGCGTCGTCCTCGGCCAGCCGGTTGCGGACCATCTCGATGGTGACCTCGTCGGGGACCAGGTCACCGGCATCCATGTAGGTCTTGGCCAACCGGCCGAGCTCGGTCCCCTGGCTGACGTTGGCTCGGAAGATGTCGCCGGTGGAGATGGCGGGTACCGACCGGGCCTGCGCGATGTACTGGGCCTGGGTGCCCTTCCCCGCACCGGGCGGCCCGACGAGGACGAGTCGCACGAGTGCTCCTTCCGTTCGACAGGACCTGCCCCAGGTGCGTCCGTGGATCCGCGCGCGGGTGGGTGGCCGGTGCACGCCCCGGGGATCCACCGGACATGCCTAGCGGAGGAAGCCCTCGTAGTTGCGGAGCATGAGCTGGCTCTCGATCTGTTTCACGGTCTCGAGGCCGACCCCCACCATGATTAGAACGGATGTCCCGGCGAACGGGAACGGCTGGTTCTTCGTCAGGCCGAGCAGCGCGAGCGGCAGGACGGTGATGAGGCCGAGGAACAACGACCCGGGCAGCGTGATGCGCGACAGCACCCGTTCCAGGTACTCCGCGGTGGGCCGGCCCGGCCGGATGCCGGGGATGAACCCGCCGTACTTCTTCATGTTGTCGGACACCTCCACCGGGTTGAAGGTGATCGCGACGTAGAAGTACGTGAAGAAGATGATGAGGCCGGCATAAGCGATCATGTAGAGCGGATGGTCGCCGCGGGCCAGATAGCGCTGCTCGAAGTCCTGGAACGTCCTGTTCTGCCACACCTGGCCGAGGAGCTGCGGGAGCTGGAGCAGCGAGGAGGCGAAGATCACCGGGATGACGCCGGCCTGGTTGACCTTCATGGGGATGTAGGTGGAGGCGCCGCCATACATGCGCCGGCCGATCAGCCGCTTGGCGTACTGCACCGGGATGCGGCGCTGGGACTGCTCCACGAAGACCACGAAGACCACGATCGCCAGCCCGAGCAGGCAGATCAGCGCGAAGATCGGGCCGCCGGCGACCTGGAGGATGCGGCCGCCCTCGGACGGCAGCGCGGCCGCGATCGAGGTGAAGATCAGCAGGGACATCCCGTTCCCGACGCCCCGGCCGGTGATCAGTTCGCCCAGCCACATGATCACCGCGGTGCCGGCGGTCATCGTGATGACCAGCGTCGCGATGCGGAACAGGCTGGTGTCGGGGATGACCGCCTCGTTGCAGCCGGCGAACAGCCGGTTGCTGCGCGCCAGCGCGATGATGCCGGTGGACTGCAAGATCGCGAGCGCGATCGTCAGGTAGCGGGTGTACTGCGTGAGCTTCTGCTCGCCCGCGCCGCCCTCCTTCTTGAGGCGCTCCAACCGCGGGATGACCACGACGAGCAACTGGATGATGATGCTGCTCGTGATGTAGGGCATGATCCCCAGCGCGAAGACCGAGAGCTGGAGGAGCGCACCGCCGCTGAACAGGTTGATCAGCGAGTAGATGTTGTTGTCCCTGGTCCCGGGCGCGTTCAGGCACCGGTGGATGGCGGCGGTAGACACTCCCGGCGCCGGAATCACGCTGCCGATCCGGAACACGACGATGATCCCGAGCGTGAACAGCAGCTTCTTGCGCAGGTCGGGCGTGCGGAACGCCCTCGCGAAGGCGGTGAGCACGACTCCTCCTGCGGTACGGCGGTCGATCGCGGACGGGCGCCCCGGCGGGTGGGGCCGCGCGGCTGTGAGGCGACTGTAACAGTCGCGCGCGCCCGGCCCACGGGTGATCGCCGGACGGTCGGCCCCGGCGGGCACGCGGGCGCGGCGGTCCAGGCTCCCTCCGCCCACGCCGGCCCTGGGTTGACCGGACCCCACCCGGGCCCACCGCGGTGGACCGCCGGACGCGGCCCGCGCTACAGCTCAATGGCGGTCCCCCCGGCAGCGCTGATCTTCTCGCGGGCGGACGCGGAGAACGCGTGCGCGCTCACCTGGACCGCGACGGAGATCTCACCGTCGCCGAGCACCTTGACCGGGCGGTCCTTGCGGACGGCGCCGGCGGCGACCAGGTCGTCGACGTCCACGCCACCGCCCTCCGGGAACAGCCGCGCGAGCGCGGCGAGGTTGACCACCTGGTACTCGGTGCGGAAGCGGTTGCGGAAGCCCTTGAGCTTGGGCACCCGCATGT
>DATGDE010000180.1:0-6718 GCA_035311125.1 Gemmatimonadales bacterium | reverse complement strand
GGAGGTTGCCTACACCGACTTCGCGACGCAGCTCGACCGCGGCAACGTCGCCACGGTGGAGATCGTCGAGGGCCAGCAGGTCAACGGCGAGTTCAAGGCGCCGGTGCGCGTCGGCAACCGGGAGGTGCTGCGGTTCGAGGTGCTGCTGCCGGCGCAGGCCTCCGACGCGCTGGTCGCGAAGCTGACCGAGCAGGGCGTGCGGATCACCGCCAAGCGCCCGCGCCAGGGGCTGCTCGGCGTGTTCATGACGCTGTTCCCGTGGCTGGTGATCATCGGCTTCTGGATCTTCCTGTTCCGGCAGATGCAGGCGGGGGGCTCGCGCGCCTTCTCGTTCGGCAAGTCGAAGGCGAAGCTCCTCACCGGCGACACGCCGAAGGTGACCTTCGTGGACGTCGCGGGGTGCGACGAGGCGAAGGTCGAGCTGCAGGAGATCATCGAGTTCCTGAAGGACCCGCAGAAGTTCACGCGCCTGGGCGGGCGGCTGCCCAAGGGCGCGCTGCTGGTGGGCCCGCCGGGCACCGGCAAGACGCTGCTGGCGCGGGCGGTCGCGGGCGAGGCGGCGCGGCCGTTCTTCTCGATGTCGGGCTCGGACTTCGTCGAGATGTTCGTGGGCGTCGGCGCCTCGCGGGTGCGCGATCTGTTCGAGCAGGGCAAGACGCACGCCCCCTGCATCATCTTCATCGACGAGATCGACGCGGTGGGGCGCCACCGCGGCGCCGGGCTGGGCGGCGGCCACGACGAGCGCGAACAGACGCTGAACCAGCTGCTGGTCGAGATGGACGGGTTCGAGTCGAACGACGGCGTCATCCTCCTCGCGGCCACCAACCGGCCCGACATCCTCGATCCGGCGTTGCTGCGGCCGGGGCGCTTCGACCGGCAGATCGTCGTGGACATGCCGGACGTGAAGGGACGCGAGCAGATTCTGCGCGTGCACACCCGCAAGATCCCGCTCGCCCAGCAGGTCGACCTCGAGCCGATCGCCAAGGGCACGCCGGGCCTGTCGGGCGCCGAGCTGTCCAACGTGGTGAACGAGGCGGCGCTGCTCGCCGCCCGGCGCAACAAGCAGGCGGTGGACATGGCCGATCTCGAGGACGCCAAGGACAAGGTGATGCTGGGCCTCGAGCGCAAGAGCATGGTGCTCTCCGAGGAGGAGCGGAAGCTCACCGCCTATCACGAGGCGGGGCACGCGCTGGTGAGTCTCTACGTGCCGGGCGCCGATCCGATCCACAAGGTCACCATCGTGCCGCGCGGCCGCTCGCTGGGCGTCACGCACTGGCTGCCCGAGGAAGACCGCCACAACTACACGAAGGAATTCATCCTGAGTCACCTGGCCACGGCCTACGGCGGACGCGTCGCCGAGGAGCTGGTGTTCGGTCCCGACAAGGTGACGACCGGCGCGGCGCAGGACATCCAGCAGGCCACCGACATGGCGCGGCGCATGATCACGCAGTTCGGCATGAGCGACGTCGTCGGTCCCATCGCCGTCGGCGATCGCGAGGCGGAGATCTTCCTCGGGCGCGAGGTGGTGCAGCGGCGCGAGATCTCCGAGCACACGGCCGAGCTGGTGGACACCGAGTTGAAGCGCATCCTGGGGACGGCGTTCGAGCAGGCGCGGCAGATTCTCCTCGAGCATCGCGACGCGCTCAACCGCCTCGCCGGGGCCCTGCTCGAGCGCGAGACGCTCGACCGCGACCAGGTGCAGCTCGTGGTGGACGGCAAACCGCTGCCGCCCGTGCCGCCCGTGACGCCGCTCCCGGCGGAGCCGGGCGCGCGCGGCAAGCCGGTGCCGCAGTCGGTGCGCGGTCCTATGCTCGGCAATCCTCCCCCGGAGCCCGCCGGGGCGTGAAGGTGACGGCGCTCGCGACGCACGGCCCTCCTCAGGCGGTGCGCGCGGCGCTCGCGGCCCGCGGCTGGGATTCCGGGCGCTCGCGCCTGGCCGCGGCGGGGTTGGCTCCTCTCATACTGCTGCTGGAAGACGTCGCCGAGCCGGCGCGCGAGGCGCTGGTGCGCTGGGGCATGCGCGCCGGCGCCGACGTGCTCACGGGCGACGGCTGGGTGCTGGTGAGCGCCGCCGCGAGCCGCCTCGCCGTCCTGGCCCGGCCCGACCGCGCTCCCGCGGAGCTGGCCGATGTGGTCCCCGAGCTGGCGCGCGCGCTGATGCACTACGCCGATCCGCCGCGGCGCTGGGCGATCGCCGGCGGGGAGATCGCGCTCGACGCGCCGGCCCTCGTCGGCGTCCTCAACGTCACGCCCGACTCCTTTTCCGATGGCGGTCGCTTCGCGACGGTGACGGCGGCGCTCGAGCAGGCGGAGCGGCTCAAGGCCGACGGCTGTCGGCTGCTCGACGTCGGCGGGGAATCGACGCGGCCCAGTGCCCCTCTCGTCCCGGGCCCCGAGGAGACGGAGCGCGTCGTGCCGGTGATCGAGGCCATCGTCCGGCGCGGGCTGGGGCCCGTCTCGGTGGACACCCGCAAGGCCGAGGTGGCGGCGGCGGCCCTCGCGGCGGGGGCGGCCGTGGTGAACGACGTCTCCGCGCTCGCCTTCGATCCCCAGATGGCCGCCGTGGTCGCGCGCGCCGGCGCGGGTCTCGTGCTGATGCACATGCGGGGTACGCCGCAGACCATGGACGGCCTGGCGCGCTACGGTGACGTGGCGGTCGAGGTCGCCGGCGAGCTGCGCGAGGCGGCCGCCCGCGCCGAGGCCGCCGGCGTCGCCAGCGAGCGGATCGTCCTCGACCCGGGCCTCGGCTTCGCCAAGACGCCGGAGCAGAACTTCCGGCTGCTGGCCGAACTGGACCCGGTCGTCGGTCTGGGCTATGCTGTGCTCGTCGGTCCGTCGCGGAAGCGTTTTCTCGGGGCGGCCACGGGGCGGCCACCGGAGGACCGCGATCGCGCCACCGCGGTCGCCTGCGCGCTCGCCTGGCAGCGCGGCGCCCGCCTGTTTCGCGTGCACGATGCCCGCCTCGCCGCCGAGGCGCTCGCGTTGGCCTGCGCCCTGGACGCCGAGCCATGAACTTCGACGCGTATCGCTTTCTCATTCCGAAGCCGTGGCCGGACGCGGTCGAGATCCTGCTCGTCGCGTTCGTCATCTACCGGTTCCTGCTGTTTCTCGTCGGCACGCGGGCGCTGCAGATCGTGGTGGGCCTGGTCATCTTGTCGCTCGCCTACTTCGCGGCGGTGGTGGCCAAGTTCACGATGGTGAGCTACCTGCTCGGCGTGCTGTTCACCTTCGCGCCGTTCGCGGCCGTCGTCATGTTCCAGCCCGAGCTGCGCAACGCGCTGGCCCGGCTGGGGCAGTCGCGTCTCATGCGCGCGTTCTCCCGCAGCGACCGGCAATCGGTCGCCGAGGAGATCGCCGAAGCGCTGGATCGCCTCGCGCGTGCGGGGACCGGCGCCATCATCGCCGTGGAGCGCGACATCGCGCTCGACGAGCTGTTGCCCTCGGGCGTGTCGATGGAGGCGAAAGTCTCGGCCCCCCTGCTCACGACGATCTTCACCCCCTACTCGCCGCTGCACGACGGGGCGGTGCTGGTGCGCGGGGACCGGATCATCGGCGCCGGCTGCGTGCTGCCGCTCACCCAGTACAAGGTCTCCGACAAATCCCTGGGGACGCGCCACCGGGCCGCCCTGGGCCTCTCCGAGGAGACCGATGCCACTGTGTTCGTCGTCTCGGAGGAGACCTCCACCATCTCGATCGCCTCGGGCGGCCGGCTGTACCGCCCCCTCACGGCCGATCAGGTCCGGGACGTGCTGTCCGGGTCCATCGACCGCCTCGAAACCCTCGTCCCGGCGGGCGCGGCCGGGGCATAGCCCCCCCAGACCCGGCGGGACGATTGTTTCGGGTCCCGCTCGGGGGTACTATATCCGGCTATGAATTTTGCCGGTCTGGCGGAGCGTCTCGCCCACATTCGGGGAGAGGTCGCTCGCCGGCAGGCGGCAGGCGGGTGGACCCATCCCGTCACGATCGTGGCGGTGACGAAGGGGTTCGGGCCCGATGCGGTGGCCGCCGCCCGGGCGGCCGGGCTCCCCGACGTGGGGGAGAACCGGGTGCAGGAGGCGCTGGACAAGATGGCCGCGGTGCCCGATGCGGGCGTGGTGTGGCACCTGATCGGTCATCTGCAGCGCAACAAGGCCAGGCTCGTTCCCGGTCGCTTCGCGCTGGTGCACTCGCTGGATTCGCTCCCGCTGGCCGAGGAGCTGGCGCACCGGGTCGCGGTGCAGGGGCAAGGCGTGCGCCAGCGGGTGCTGGTGCAGGTGAACGTGGTGGGGGAAGAGCAGAAGAGCGGCTGTCCGTTGGCCGAGGCTCCCGCGCTGTTGCGGCGGGTGGCGGCGCTGGACGCGCTGGCGCTCGAGGGTCTGATGGCCATGGCACCGCTGACCGACGATGCGGAGGTGCAGCGAACGACCTTCCGCGGGTTGCGGCAGTTGCGTGATGCGATGCAGGAGGAGGGACTATGGGTACCGACATTGTCGATGGGGATGTCCGGCGACTTCGCTACGGCAGTCGAGGAGGGGGCAACGGTGATCCGATTGGGTACCGCCCTGTTCGGCCCGAGGACGACGTGACCGGTGTGAGCGACCCCGCCTTTCACCTGACGCCGCTCGACGTGCGGCGGCAGGAGTTCCGTCGCAGTCTCCGCGGCTACGAGCCCGTGGGCGTCGAGGATTTCCGCATGCGGGTGGCGGACGAGCTGGAGCGCGTGCTGCGGGAGAAGTCGGTGCTGGACGAGCGGGTGGCGGCGCTCACCGAGCAGCTGCGGGTATTCCGCGAACGCGAGACGGCGATGAACGAGGCGCTGGTGGCGGCGCAGCAGTTGCGCGAGGAGACGCGCAGCTCCGCCGAGCGCGAGGCACAGGTGATCATCCGCGAGGCGGAGGCCGAGGGCCGTCGCCAGCTGGACCTCGCGCAGCGTGGAGAGCAGGACGCGCAGGAGCGTCTGGCCGAAGTGCAGCGCCAGTTCGCCGGCTACCTCGCCGGTTTCCGTGCGTTGCTCGATCGCCAGCTGGCGGAGCTGCGCGCGCTGGAGGGCGATCGCGGGTGACGCTGGCGGAGACGGTGCAGGCGGTACGCGCCCGCACCGGCCTCGTGCCGGAGGTGGCGATCGTGCTGGGCACGGGACTCGGTGCCCTGACCGAGTTGATCGCGGCCGACGCGGTGATTCCGTACGCCGAGCTCCCGGGGTTCGCGGTCCCGACGGTGGAGAGTCACGCCGGGCGGTTGTTCCTGGGCACGCTCGGCGGGCGCCGCGTCGCGGTGCTGCAGGGCCGCTTCCATCGTTATGAAGGCTATGACCTCGATCGCGTGACCTATCCGGTCCGTGTGCTGCACGCGCTCGGGGCCGGGACGCTGATCGTCTCCAACGTCAGCGGCGGCATGCACCCCCTGTGGGCGGCCGGCGATCTCGTGTTGCTGGCCGATCACATCAATCTGCTGGGAGACAATCCGCTCGCCGGCCCGGACGACGGGTCCGCGCGGTTTCCCGATCTCACGGAGGCATACGATCCGTCCCTGCGCGTGCTGGCCCGCGACGTCGCGCTCGAGCAGGGCATCACGCTGCGCGAGGGGACCTACGTCGCGGTGGCGGGGCCCAATCTCGAGACGCGCGCCGAGTACCGCATGCTGCGCGCCCTGGGCGGCGACGTGGTCGGCATGAGCACCGTGCCCGAGGTGATCGTTGCGCGCCAGCTGGGGATGCGGGTGCTGGGGCTGTCCATCATCACCGACCTGTGCCTGCCGGACGCGCTGGCGCCCGCCTCGGTCGAGCAGATCCTGGCGGTGGCCCGCGCCGCGGAGCCGCGACTCGCGGCGCTGGTGCAGGGCATCGTCCCGCGCCTCAACTGATGACGTATCCGGCTCTGCCGTCCGATCCGGGCGCCGACGCGCTCGAGAAACAGCTGCTCGCCACCTGGAAGCACGAGCGGCTGTTCGCGCGCGTCCAGGAAGCGACGCGCTACGGGCCCCCGTTCGTGTTCTACGAAGGACCGCCCACCGCCAACGGCCGCCCCGGAATCCACCACGTCTTCGCCCGCACGATCAAGGACCTCGTGTGCCGCTACCACACGATGCTGGGGGAGGGCGTGACGCGCATCGCGGGCTGGGATACGCACGGGCTCCCGGTGGAGATCGAGGTCGAGCGCCAGCTCCAGATCAGCGGCAAGAAACAGATCGAAGCCTACGGCGTCGAGAAGTTCAACCGGCTGTGCCGCGAGAGCGTGTTCGCCTACAAGACCGACTGGGAGGCGCTCTCCGACCGCATCGCCTACTGGCTGGACTACGACCACCCCTACATCACCTACACCAAGGAATACATCGAGACGGTGTGGTGGCTGTTGCGCCGGCTGCACGACCGGGGGTTCCTGTATCGCGGCCACAAGGTGCTGCCGTACTGCCCGCGCTGCGGCACGGCGCTGTCCTCGCACGAGCTCGCCCTGGGGTACGACCAGGAGCAGACCAACTCGGTGTACGTCACCTTCCCGCTCGCCGACGATCCGAAGGGCCGGCTCGTGGTGTGGACCACCACGCCCTGGACGCTCCTGTCCAACGTCGCCGTGGCGGTGCATCCCGATCTCGAGTACGGGGAGTACGCGCTCGCCGACGGCCACGGCGAGATGCGCCGCTACCTCGCGGCCGCCGCGCGCGCCGGCGACATCCACGTGGGCGGCACGCCGCTCGCGGCGGGAGAGCTGGTGCGCACGTTCCGGGGCAGCGAGCTGGTCGG
>DATGDE010000179.1:0-4715 GCA_035311125.1 Gemmatimonadales bacterium | reverse complement strand
TCGTGCTCCAGTCGCTTGATCGCTTCGACGATCGGCGTGCGCCGCTCCGCGGGCGCGTCGAACAGCTCGCGCAACCGGCCGGCGGCTTCGTTGGTGCGCTTGGCGACTTGGACGAAGAGATCGAAGAATTCTTCTTCGCGGGGCAGGAAGTGGATTGGCACGGTTTCCCTCGGAGTGGCCGGAAGTCGGTCGGCGCGAAACATAGCGGGCTCCGCGCAGGGCCACTAGGTTAGGGGCCACCCGATCCCAACCGAGGGCCACCTCTAGTATGGCGACCACCCAACAGCCGCAGGCCGATTTCGTCCGCGCCATCTCCCGGCTCGACGCTACCGCGCTGGTCGTGGGCTCGATGATCGGCTCGGGGATCTTCATCGTATCGGCGGAGATTCTCCGGGAGGTGCATGCGCCCGGGTTGCTGCTCCTCGTGTGGGCGCTGTCCGGCGTCGTCACGCTGCTGGGGGCGATCACCTACGGCGAGCTTGCCGCGATGTTCCCGAACGCCGGGGGCCAGTACGTCTACCTGCGGGAGGCCATCTCGCCGCTGTTCGGCTACCTCTACGGCTGGACGCTGTTCATCGTCATCCAGACCGGCACGATCGCCGCGGTCGCCGTCGCCTTCGCCCGCTTCACAGCCGTATTCTGGCCCGGCCTGAGCCCGGATTTGTTTCCGGGATTCGGCGGCACGATCAATTTCCCGCAGCCGATCGGTCCGATTCTGGTGGGCCTGTCGCCGCAGCGGTTGTTCGCGATCCTGTCGATCGTGGTGCTTACCTGGATCAACGTCCGCGGCGTCCGCACCGCGACCATCATCCAGACGTCGCTCACCGCCACCAAGACGATCGCCCTCGCCGCGCTCATCCTGCTCGGACTCACCATCGGGCGCCACCCCGCCGCCCTGACGGCGAATTTCGGCGCCAATTTCTGGGCGACGGGAGGGGTCGCCGTTCCACTCACGGTCGTCGGTGCCGCCATGGTCGGCTCGCTGTTCTCCATGGACGCCTGGAACAACGTCGGATTCGCCGGCAGCGAGCTGAAGAATCCTCGCCGGGACCTGCCGTTCGCAATGGCGATGGGCGTCCTGGTTGTGGTCGCTCTGTACCTCCTCGCCAACGCGGCCTACCTCTCCGTGCTCCCGGGCCCCGCGATCGCCGGCGCCCCGCAGGATCGCGTCGGCACCGCCGCCCTCCAGGCGATCCTCGGCGACCCCGGTCTCTACCTGATGGCCGCGGCGATCATGATCTCCACCTTCGGATGCAACAACGGGCTGATCCTCTCGGGTGCCCGCGTCTACTACGCCATGGCGCGCGACAACCTGTTCTTCCAGTCCGCCGGCCGCCTCCACCCGCGCCACAAGACCCCGGCCGTGGCGCTCGTCGTCCAGGCGGTGTGGACCAGCCTGTTGTGCCTGTCCGGGACGTACAGTCAACTCCTGAATTTCGTGATCTTCGCGGCGCTGCTGTTCTACATGCTCACGACGGTTGGGTTGTTTGCGCTACGGCTCAAGCGCCCCACCGCGGAGCGCCCGATACGAGCTCCGGGCTACCCCTGGCTGCCAGCCACATACCTCGTCGCCACGACGCTCATCGCCCTCTCTCTGCTGCTCGACCCGGTCACTCGGACCTACAGCGGCCTCGGCCTCGCGCTCGTTGTTCTCGGCGTTCCCGTCTATTACATCTGGCGCGGAGTGGTGGGGCAGCATCCCGCTAGGTAGGTAAGTGACTGACTAACAACGTATTAGGTATCGTCTTGCCGGGGTGGCACGGGCACGTACATTACCCGAACAAACCCCGAAGACGAGGCTCACATGCGCCCTGCCCAACTCCTCCCCACGCAGCTCTACGTACCCTCAAACTACTCGGCCACCTGCCCGGACTGCGGCACGCGGCTGGCCCCGCAGTCAGGTTGCCTGACCTGTCCGAGTTGCGGCTGGTGCCGCTGTGGCTGATTCCACGCGCGTCCGCGCCGTCCAGGCGAGCCTGGGGCTCGCAGGGACGGCAGGTGCGCACCGGGCCGGCTTGCCGGTCCTCGACGAACGATTGCGCGGCACCAAGTTCGTCACGCTCGCGCCGCGCTCCGTCCTCAACCCCCCGGAGCAGACGGGGATGGATTTCTGGTCACTCAATCCCTATGTCGGGTGCGAGTTCGGCTGCAGCTACTGCTACGCCCGTTTCGCCCATCGCTACGTGGTGGAGCGGGCGCACGATGCCGGGCGCCTGACCGACGCGGAGCTGCGGGAATTCCGGGGGCCGCACGGCTGGGAAGCGTTCGAGCAGCGCATCTTCGTCAAACAGCAGATACTGGGCGCACTGGATGCCGACCTGCGGCGCTATCACCGCACCGCCGGTTCGCGTCTCGATGGCGCGGCGCCGATTGTCATCGGCACGGCCACCGATTCCTATCAGCCGGCCGAGCGGCAGTTTCGGATCACGCGCGCCGTGTTGGAACGGCTGGCGGCGTGCGAGGGACTGTCGGTCGGCATCATCACGAAGAGCCCACTCGTCGTGCGCGATACCGAGATCCTGCTCCGCCTCCAGCGGCGCAACGACCTGGAGGTCCACATCTCGCTCACCACTCTGGACGTCGAGCTCATCCGTGCGCTCGAGGTGAGATCGCCGATGCCCGCGGTGCGACTCCGCGCCCTGGCCAGGCTGACTGCGGCGGGCGTGAATGCCGGCTTGCTCGTGGCGCCCGTGCTGCCGGGCATCACCGACGACCGCGCGCGACTCGACGCGCTGTTCGCAGCCGCCCGAGAAGCCGGCGCCTGCTTCGTCCATGCCAGCCCGCTGCGGCTCTACCCGGCGATCCGGGAACGCTTTCTGCCGTTGCTCGAGGAGCGGTTTCCCCATCTCGCGGTGCGCTACCGCCGTGCCTACGCAGGCCGAGGAGCCGCACCGCGGGACTACGCCACGGCGCTGTCACGACGAATCCGGGCGCTGCAGCAGAAGTACGGGTTCGCGGTACGGGGAATGCAGGAGCGATACGAGAAGCACACCCCGGCGCCGCAGTGGAGTCTGGAATTGGCCACACCGACTGGCGGGCAATCTGGCCACATTGACCGTCGCTCGGACACCGTGTAGTGATCGACCAGGACTCGAAGTGAGCCGGCGCATGGCGCGTATGTCAGGAAACATCGGACGTGTGATGCTGCTCGCCGCGACAGCCGGCGCCAGTTGCCGGGATCTCGCCCAGGCGCCGAACCCGCCCCCGATCGTGGTCGAGTCCGCCTTCCGCACATTCCTGCTCGATCACGAGTTCAACGTGGATTACGGGGCGGGCTTCGCCAGGCCCACGGTGCTGTTCGAGGGGCCCAGCTCGATCAGCGTGGTCTACGGCGATTTCGACCAGGGGACCGTCAAGTACGCCGGCTGTGCTTCGTCCTGCGGCGACACCACCTCATGGCACCTCGGCGTCGTGGATTCGAGCGGCTACGATCCGACTACCGTGCTGACAACGACGGGTCTGCACACGATCTACTCTCGCGCCGTGAATACCACGCTGAAGTTGGAGTACACATACTGCCCCGGTGGTTGCATGGTGAGTCGCCACTGGTCCCGTGTGCCCATCGATACGGCGTCCTACCCCGTCTCGGCCGCCCTTGCTTCCGACCCGTCGGGCGGCCTCCACGCCGTGTACGGCGACTTCCTCGGATATCGAGTCCGGTATGCAGAATGCCCGGGCGACTGCTTGTCTCCCGGCAGTTGGGGCACGATTGACCTGGTGCAGATTCGGACTCCCCTCGCGACCATCACGGGTGAGAAGAACGCCGCGATCGCGGTCGACGCCGCCGGCGCGACCCACGTTGCGTATTCTCTTCCCGTCGAGGGCTTGCTGCGATACGCCGTCTGCACAACGGCGTGCACGAATAGCGGCTCCTGGATCTCCACCGATATCGACTTCGCCGCGACGATCGGCACGGTGGCCATGACGCTGGATTCGGCCGGAGCGGTGAACGTGGTCTACATCGCCGGCCCTTCCCTCGATGGCCGGTGGTCACTCCGTTTGGCCCGCTGCTCCTCTGGGTGCGACCACGCGACGGCGTGGAACAAGAGCACGGTTAGCACCGACGCCGCCTATCAGAGACAGCAGGACGTCGCCATCACGGCGGGGCCCGCTGGAACCCTGCACCTCGCGTTCCTGCTGGCTCCGGACTCGGCTTCGTTTTACGAGTCCCGGGATATCGCCTATGCGACGTGCAGGACGGCATGCGCCGACTCGACGCACTGGCAGCGACTGCTGCTCGGCCTGTCGCGCGCCCAGGCGGTCGCCGTCGCCGTCGATCCGGGTGGCAGGCCGAGTCTCTCGGCAGTGTCGTGGGGCTCTTTCTGGTTCAGCGCAAGGAAGTAGAACGGTTCGACCATCGCTCCCGCCAAACGCGTATCGCTCGCGCGTGTTTCGGGTAGTGTCCGTAGGTATCGAGCCTCAGTCGCCGGCGAAAGCGCGTTTCACCCCCGACTTGATCCGCCGGCACGCTCCTGAGATAGCTGATCAGGCGCTCGTGCACCTCATCGCGCCGCTGCAGCACCTGTTCCAGTGACAGGTCCTTCCGCTGCTCCGTCATTCGGGCATTGAACGCGTCAATGCCGCCGTAGGTCACGGAATATCGTGGGGGCCGTCCGCCCGCGAGTATCAGCGGCAGATGCGTTAACGCCTCCTCTTCCCACCACGTCACATGGGCGATGATGTCGCGCACCGACCAGTCGCCCGAGACCCCTGGC
>DATGDE010000178.1:0-13010 GCA_035311125.1 Gemmatimonadales bacterium | reverse complement strand
GCCGCGGCGGTGCGCAGCCGCGCCATCCCGGCCCCGATGTTGAAAGAGCGCCGGCCCCACAGCGGCGGCGCCGTGATCGTGCCCTGTCCCGCGTCGCCGTGACAGCGCGCGCAGGCGCTGTCGAAGCTCGCCCGGCCGCCCGCGGTGTCGGCGGTGAGCGTCGCGAACCGCGCCCCCCGCACCCCGGCCGGTGGGCCCACCGGGGAGCGCCAGGAGAGGAACGCCAGGTACGACACGATGTCGCGCATGTCCGGGCCGTCCGCCGCCAGCGCCGTGCCGTTCATGCTGCGCCGGAAGCACCCGTTGACCCGGTCCTCGATGGTGATGACGCGACCGGACCGGCCGTTGTATTGCGGATAGCGCGCGAACGTGCCGACCCACGATCCGGTGGTGCGCCGGCCCTGGTCCAGGTGGCAGCTGGTGCAGCGCAGGTCGTTGCCCACGTGCGCGGGGAGGCTCTCGCGCGTCGCGGTGAGCAGGGCGAGCCCACGGCGCACGGCGGCGCCGAACGCGTCCGCGGGGATCTCCGAATCGGCGGGCGCGCCCCGCGCCGCGCTCGGCGGAGGAGGCGCGGGCCGCTCACGACAGGCGAGCGACAGTCCTGCCAGCGCGGCGGCGAACGCTCTCCGGCCCAGCGTCACAGCAGCATGCCCGCGAGGGTCGCCGAGAGGAAGTTGGCGAGCGTTCCGGCGAGCATGGCGCGGAAACCGAGCCGGGCGAGATCGTGCTTGCGCTCCGGAGCCAGGGCGCCGATCCCCCCGATCTGGATGCCGACCGAGCCGACGTTGGCGAAGCCGCACAAGGCGAAGGTGGCGATGGTGAACGAGACGGGGCTCAGCGTCGCCCGCAGCGGCCCCAGCTGCGAGTAGGCGATGAACTCGTTCAGCACCATCCGCGTACCGAGCAGGCTGCCGATCGTGCCGCTGTCGTGCCACGGCACACCCATCACCCAGGCGATAGGGGCGAACAACCACCCCAGCACGGTCTGGATGCTGGCGGGGAACCAGGCGATATGGCTGTGGACCCAGCCGAAGCCGCCGTTGGCGAGCGCGATGAGCGCGATGAACGACACCAGCATCGCGATGACGTTCAGCATCAGGTAGAGCCCTTCGGTGGTGCCGCGCGCCGCCGCGTCCACCACGTTCACGTCGGTGCGCGGGATGTCCACCTTCACACCCCCCAGCGTCTCCGGTACGGCCGTCTCGGGCTCCAGGATCTTCGCCATCATGATCGTTCCCGGCGCGGTCATGATGACGGCGGTGAGCAGGTGCCGCGCCTCGATGCCGAACGCGATGTAGGCGGCCATGATCGCACCGGAGACGTGGGCCATCCCCGCGGTCATCACCGTCATCAGCTCGGACCGCGTCATGCGCGGCAGGAACGGGCGGATCGTGAGCGGCGCTTCGGTCTGACCCATGAAGATCGACGCCGCCACGTTCAGGCTCTCGGCGCCGCTCGCGCCCATCACCTTGTTCATCAGCACGGCGAACGCCTTCACCACCACCTGCATGATGCCGAGGTAGTACATGATGGCGAACAGTGCCGAGACGAAGATGATGGCGGGCAGCACCTGGAACGCGAAGATCACACCCATGCTGGAGTGTTGCTTGCCGATCTCCCCGAACACGAACTCGGACCCGGCGTAGGAGAATCCGAGGATGGCTTTCACGACGTCGCCGAGCCAGGTGAAGATCTTCTCGCCCAGAGGGACCCGCAGCACGAACACGGCGAACGCGGCCTGCAGTCCGACCCCCCAGGCGATGACGCGCGGATCGATCTTGCGCCGGTTGCTGGAGAGCAGCACCCCGATGCCGAGGATGACCACGATGCCGAACAGTCCGATGAGCCTGGCGGGGATGGATCGCGGCTCGGCGGGCGGCGCGGGAGCCGCGGCCTGCGCGGGGGCCTGGGCCGTAGGAGGGGGAACGCGGATGCCGGAGTCGGGGCGCTGCGTCCCACCCGTAGCCGCCTGCACCGTGTTCCAGGCCAGGCGCGGCAGGGTGAACACGACGAGCGCGCACACGAACGTGACGGCGAACGCGAACACGGTTCGACGCAACGGCATCCTGCCTCCCTAGTGCGAACGGTCCGAGCGGAGCCAGCCTCTAGTCGGCCGGGAAAGGTGCCGCCCCGGCTGCAAAAGCGCAAAACCGCCGGGACTAGTGCCTGGCGAGCTCGTCGGCGAGCGCGGCGGCGCCGTACACGTGCCGCAGGCCCTCGAGCAGACCGCGGGCATCGACCCACACGGAGCGCGCAGCGCTCTCGCGGAACAGGAACCGGTTGGGGAGCGCCTCCATATTCTCATCGAAAATCAGCCCGACGACCGCACCGTCCCGGTCCACCACCGGGCTCCCCGAGTTGCCTCCGATGATGTCGCAGGTGCAGACGCCGTTGAGCGGCGTCGCCAGATCGAGGGAATCGCGGGCCGCCTGCCAGCGGGGCGTGAGATTCCACGGCTCCCGGCCGCCGAATCCCGCGGCGCGATCGTACAGGCCATACAGTGTCGTAAAGGCCGGTGCGAACGTGCCGTTCATGGGGTACCGCAACACCGTGCCATCGGAGATGCGCAGGCTGAAGGTGGCGTCGGGAGCGACGCTCGAGCCGAACACGGCGAGGAGCGCGCGCGCCACCCGTTCGTCGTTGCGGCTCTCCAGATCGAGCAGCGAATCGGACTGCCGCTGTATCCTGCGCTCCAGGGGGTCGATCACCCGAGCGAGGGCAATGAAGGGATCCCGCGACTGCGCGAGCGCCGTACCTTGGGCGAGCGCACGCCGTCCCTCGACCGTCACGAGCGAGGTCGCCGCCACCATCCGATGCGCGGCCTGCTCCGGGCTGCGCCCCGCGAGCGCCGTCACGAGCACCGGGTCGCGTGCCGGCAGCTCCTTCTGCATGGCGCCGAGATAGGCGGCGAGCAGCTGTGCTTCGACCGTCGTATCCACCGGCTGTGGCGAGTACAGCACGCGCTCGAGGCGGCCGCGATTGGCGTCCTGGAACATCGCGAGCCGCGCGCTGTCGGGCTTGGCCGTCTCGGTGGGCAGCCGGACCAGCATGCCGGCGTAGCCCAGCAGCCGCGATCCGTAGGCGCCGACGGCGTAATAGCGGCGCTGCACGTCGAGCGCCGCCAGCCGACGGCGGATGGCAGCGGTCCGATCCCACGCGTCGCCGTAGAGGCGGAGCAGCACCGGATCGCCGTTCACCTTCGCCCGGAAGGCGCGCTCCCACTCCCGCTTGCGGGCCATCAGCTGCGGGTCGAGCAGCCCCGACTGGTACCCGCGGATCGCCTTCTGGGAATTCTGCAGGCCGAACAGGGTGTTGCGCAGGCCTTTCGCTCGGTTGCTGTCCGCTGCCGCGAGGGTCTCGTACACCCTGATCTCGTCGGCCAGAAGCTTGAGCGTGGCCGGGTACTGCACGTCACGCAGGTACTCCAGCTGCGCCACCGTGTTGAGCCGTCCCGTCGAGCCGGGATTGCCGACCTCGAAAACCAGGTCCCCCTCGCTCGCTCCGCGCGTGCTCCAGCGCAGGTACTCGGTGTGCGCCGGCTGGCTGTCCACGTACGCCCGTACCATCGAGACGTCGAGGTCGTAGCGCGGGTAGGTGAAGTTGTCGGGATCGCCGCCGAAGAACGCGGTCTGGTCCTCGACCGCGAACACCAACCGGAGGTCACTGAAGCGCCGGAAGCGGTACAGCTTGTACTGACCGCCGCGATACATGGTGACCACCTGGCAGTTGGCAGCGGGCGCGCTGGCGTTGCAGCGCCGCTCGATGCCGGCGATGGCGTCGCTCCGCAGCCGGGCGGCCCGCGACGCCGACGCGCCGGCGGGTACCGCCGCGTTCACGCTGTCGGTCACGTCGCTGATCGCCTGCAACTGGTCGAGCACCATCCCGGGGCAAGCTCGCTCCTCGGCACGGGTCGCGGCGTAGAAGCCGTTGGCCAGGAGATCCTCACCCGGTTTGGTGACGGCGTCGATACAGGCGCGGCTGCAATGATGGTTCGTCATCACCAACCCGTCGGGGGAGACGAACGACGCCGAGCAGCCGGGGATGCGGGCGGCGGAGAGCCGCACGTGATCGAGCCACCCCGCGGAGGGGCGGAAGTTGTAGCGCTTCGCCCAGTAGTCGAGGGGGGGCACGTCGAACGTCCACATCGTCCCGGTTTCGAGCCCGGGATACTCGCTGCCGGCGATCGGCGGTTGTTGGGCGGTGAGCGACGCGGGGCCCGGCAGCCGGAGCCCGAGCAGGACGATGAGGACGACCAGGGAACGCTGACAGTGCATGATGCACTCCCGGTGGGCGGATGAGGGTCGACGAAACGAATCTAGCCTTTCCATCCCTGCGTGCGCGCGCGACCCAGCGCATCGGGACCGAACTTATCCCGCACGGCATCGATGGCCCGGGCCAGCTGGCGGTCTTTCTCCGTTTCCGCGGAGCCCGGCTGCTCCGCTTCGAGGAGCGCGAGCTGCGCCGCGACGCCCGGGCGATCGAGCTGCGACAGGGCCACCCCGATGAGCCGCGCGGGAACGCGACGGGCCGCCCGCAGCTTGGCCAGGAGCTCGCGCGCCACGTCGAAGACGGCGCGGTCGGTGAACACCGGCTCGGGCAGCGTGCGGCCCGCCTGTCGCGTCGTGAAATCCGCGTCGCGCAGCCTGACGGTGATCGTGCGGGCGACCAGCCCATCGGCGCGGAGGTCCGCCGTCGCCCGATCCACCTGGATGAGCAGCTCGCGCAGCAGGTCGTCGTCGCCGTCCAGGTCGGCGGGGAACGTGTTGTCCCGACTGATCGACTTCGGCTCGGACCAGGGCTCGACGCCCGAGTCGTCCAGCCCGCGCACTCGCTCCCACAGCCACGCTCCTTCGCGCTCGCCCAGGCGGCGCGCCAGCTCGGAGCGGTCCACCCGCTGCACGTCGGCCGCGCGGTGCCAGCCGAGCCGCGCCAGGCGCTCCTGGGCCTTGGGGCCGATCATGGGAATGTCGGCGAGCGCGAAGCCCGCGAGGAACTCGACCTCGCTGCCTGGTGCCACGACGTGCACGCCGGCGCCCGGGGCGCCGGGCGCGGGCTTCGCGACGCCCGCCGCGAGCTTGGCGACGAGTTTGGAAGTCCCGCCCCCGATGGACATCCACAGGGCGGTCGACTCGTGCACGGCCGCGCGGATCCGTCCCGCGGTCTGGGCCAGCGTTTCGTCGTGGTACAGCCGCTCGGTGCCGGAAAGGTCGAGATAGAACTCGTCGCTCGATGCCTGCTCCACGACGGGCGCGAAACGCTCCAGCACCTCCCGGATCGCCCGCCCCTTGGCGGCGCACGCTTCCCACGGCACCGCCACGACGGTCGCCTCCGGGCAGAGGCGGACCGCGCGCGCCATCGGCATCGCGGACCGCACGCCGAAGGCGCGGGCTTCGTAGGACGCCGATGTCACGACGCCGCGACGCTCGGGTGAGCCACCAACGATCAGCAGGCGGGCCCGTCCCGCGCCGTCCGGATCGACGAGACGGGCGACGGCGACGTAGAACGCGTCGGCGTCCGCGAGCAGAATGCGGCGAGGCGTTGCAGCCATAGCGTTGCGTCGGAACTTAACTCTTGCTCACCGTCCGGCGTCCCGTGTAGCCTTCCCAGCCATGCCTCGGCTGACCAAGTGGACCGGCCTCATCATCCTCGCGAACATCGCGGTCTACCTCTGGAGCGCGCAGGCCGCCGAACAGGCCGATGCGTTCGCGTTCGTGCCCGCCCTGTTTCTGGCGCGGCCCTGGACCGCGATCACGTACATGTTCCTCCATGCCAACTTCAGCCACATCTTCTTCAACATGCTGGTCCTGTACTTCTTCGGGCCGCAGGTCGAAGAGCGGCTCGGCGGCGGCCGGTTCCTCACCCTGTACTTCGTGAGCGGCCTCTTCGGCGCGGCCACCTCCATGCTGTTCAACCCGCTGGCCGGGATCGTCGGGGCGTCAGCGGCGGTGTTCGGCGTCGAGCTGGCGTTCGCCTACTTCTGGCCGCGGGCCCAGCTGCTCATCTGGGGCATCGTGCCGGTGGAGGCCCGGACCTTGATCATCATCATGACGATCATCTCGGTCCTCGGCGGGGTCGGCCTCGGGATGCAGAATGTCGCCCACTTCGCCCACCTGGGCGGGTTCCTCGGGGGATGGCTGGTGCTGCGGGTGTTCGGCGTGCGACGATTCGAAGAACGGCTGCGGCCCGCCGGGACAGGGGCAGCCCCCAGACGCGCGAGCCCGCCTCCCGATGTGGCGGAGCGCTGGAAGCAGATTCCGCTGGACCGGCTTCACCCGGTGAACCGGGAGGAGGCCGAGCGGGTGCTCGCCAAGCTCGACGCGCGCGGACCCGCCGGACTGACTCCCGAAGAGCAGGCGTTCCTCGATCGCTTCACCGCGTTGTAGGCTTCCCCGACGCGAGCTGCAGCAGCCGCTTCCAGTGGGTGGCGGTGGCGGACACGACGGACAGGCGCGGCATACGCACGAGGGCGAGATCCTTGAAAGCCGGGTCGCCCTTGATGACCGACAGAGTGACGGGCGCCCGCAGCGGCTCCCCCGCTCGCAGCTCCACTACCACCAGTTTCTCGTCCGACTGTTTCGGGTCCGGGTAGGCCGCTTTGGTCACGCGGGCAGTGCCGACCGCAGCTTTCTCGCTTCCCGAGTGGTAGATCAGCACCTCGTCACCCACCTGCATCGCCCGCAGATGTTTCAGCGCCAGCGGGTTCTTCACGCCGTCCCAGACAGCGGTCTTTGCCTTCTGCAGATCCGCGAAACTGTAGGTGGACGGCTCGGTCTTGAGAATCCAGTAGCTCATGATTCCGGTCTCCTTGAGTCCGCGACTCCATGCAGCCTTGACGGGACGGGGACTCACGGAGCGACTGCGTTGTGTTGTCGCGGAGTGAGTCCCCGTCCCGTCACGGCTTGAGGTTCCTCGCCCAGTCAGCCAGTGCATCACAGACCTCCACGAGCACCTGATCGCCCGTCCGCCCCGAGCTCTTCGGCACGCTGAACGAGTGATCCCCGCCTTTCACGAGGTGCAGCGCGGCCCGCTCGCCCAGCCGCCTGAGCACCTGCCGCAGCAGCAACAACTCGGCGAATTCGTCACGCTCGCCCTGCAGGAACAGCATCGGCACCGCCACGCGGTCCAGGTGATCGGCGCGCGACACGGCCGGCTTTCCCGGCGGATGCAGGGGAAAACCGAGAAAGGCGAGCCCGAGCACTCCCGGGAGCGGCTGCTCCGCCTGGGCCGTGGAGGTCATCCGCCCGCCGAACGATTTGCCGCCGGCGATGAGCGGCAGACCGGGCGCAGCCGCCGCGGCCGCCGTCACCGCGGCGCGCACCGCGGCGGCCGCCACCGCCGGCGGATCGGGACGACGCTGCTTCCGCTCCATGTAGGGAAACTGGTAACGCAGCGTGCCAACGCCGCGCTCGGCGAGCGCCGCCGCCACCCGCTCGAGGAACGGGTGGCGCATCCCCGCACCGGCCCCGTGCGCCAGCACGTACAGGCAACGGGCGCCGGACGGCTGCAGCAGCAGCGCGGAAACCTCGGTGCCGGAACCCGGCAGCGTGATGCGCAGCGGCGTCGACTCGGCCATCGGCTATTCGTCGAGGCGTTCGTGGAGACGAGTCAGCGCGGCCATCAGGTCCGGCTGCTGATCGAGCATCGCCCAGAGCGGATCCTGCTTGAGGCGCTTCATGCGGGCCGGCACCGACTTGATGGTGAAGGCGCGGATATCGAGCTGTGGCGTGACCTCCCGCCAGGAGATCGGCGTCGACACCGGCGCCCCGCGCAACGGCCGGACGCTGAACGGCGCGACCAGCAGACGCCCGTGCCCGTTCTGCACGTAATCCAGGTACACCTTGCCGCCGCGCTTCTGCACCTGACGGGTCACGGTCGCGATGTCCGGGAGCCGGCTCGCGATGACGCGCGCCAGCAGGCCGCCGAGGGTGCGTGACTGCTCGTAGGTACACTGGCGACCCAGCGGAATCAGCACGTGGAGCCCGGTCGAGCCGCTGGTCTTGATGCCCGTGGGCAAGCCGATGTCGTCGCACAGCGCCTTCACGGCGTTGGCGACGGTGACGACGTCGGCGAACGGCGCCTCTTTCGGATCGAGATCCAGGATGCACCAGTCGGGGGTCTCGAGGGTCGTCACGCGGGAAGACCAGACATGCAGCAGGATCGCGGCCATGTTCGCGATGTAGAGCAGCGACCGCTCGTCGTCGCACACGAAGTAGTCCAGCTCCCGCTGCGAGTCCTCGCTCCAGATCGTCACGGTCCGCACGAACGCCTGCGCGTACTGGGGCGCGTCTTTCTGAAAGAAGGATTTCCCGTTAATCCCGTCGGGGAAGCGCGTGAGCACGAGCGGCCGGTCCGCGAGATAGGGGAGCATCCAGCGCGACACCGCGCGGTAGTATTCGATCAGGTCTCCCTTGGTGTAGCCCTCCTCGGGCCAGAAGACCTTGTCGAGGTTGGAGAACTGAACTGCGTGGGAAGTGGGGAGTGGTACTTCCCGGGGTCGCGGAAGATTCGGTTCGGCACCGTCGCGAACCACTCCCCACTCCCCACTCCCCGTAATCACGCACTCTTCCGCCTTCTTGTCGTCCCGGAAGCGCAGAAACACCGGCTGGCGCAGCAGCCCGTCCCCGGTGATCTCCTTGTAGCGCACCTCCGCCACGAGCTCCGGCTTCACCCAGTGGCTCTCCTTCTCCGCCGGCACCGGACCCGCGAACGGCGGCTTGTCCTGACGCAGGCGGTCCAGGTCGGCGGAGACCTGCTCCAGCTGTTTCGCCGAGAAGCCGCTCCCGGCGCGCCCGATGTAGACGAGCGTCCCGTCTCGATAGGCGCCCAGATGCAGCGCTCCGAACCCGCCGCGCGAGCCCTTGGGGACGGTGTACCCGACGACCACGAAGTCCCCCGTCTTGTCGGCCCGTACCTTGAGCCACTGATCAGACCGTCCGCTCTTGTAGGGCGAGTCCGCCTTCTTCGCGACGATCCCCTCCAGACCGAGCCCCACGGCCTGATCGTAGAGTGTCTCGCCCTCCTGCTCGAAATGCTCCGAGAAGCGCAGCGGACCCGCCTCCGGGAGCAGCCGCTTGAGGATCGCCTTGCGCTTGATCAGCGGCAGCGGCCGCAGGTCGAATCCCTCCAGGGCCACGAGGTCGAAGACGTACACCGTCGCGGGATGCTCCACCGCCGCGTGGCGGATGTCGGGAGGGCGGCTCACGCGCGCACGGTTCTGCAGGCGCTGGAAGCTGGGACGTCCCTGCTCGTCCAGGATCACGAGCTCGCCGTCCATCACCAGGCCCTCGTAGGGAAGCGCGCTCACGGCCCGCTCGAGCTCGGGGAATGCGGCGGTGTAGTCGTTGCCGTTGCGCGTGATGAGGCGCGCTTTCCCGTTCTCGCGCGCGATGCGCATGCGGTAGCCGTCGAGCTTCACCTCGAACAGCCAGCCGGCGCGCGAGAACGGTTCCTCGCGCGTCTCGGCCAGCATCGGCGGCACGTCCTCGGCGCGCACCGCGCGGCGCGGCGCCTTCAGCCGCTTCAGCTCTGCCACGAGCTGCGTGGTCTTGCGCTCGCCGTCGCGCAGCTCTTCGACCGTCAACCCCGAGAGGACCGAGCCCGGCGGGAACTGATCGCCGTTCGTCGACACGTAGGCGTCGCGCTCCTTGATCAGGAGCCATTCCTTGACGCCCTTCTTGATCTTCACGAGCGTCCACACGCCGTGCAGCTTGTAGCCGCGTAGCTCGAACAGCAGTTTGCCCTTCTGCAGCCCGGCCACCGGGTCCTCGAGCGGAACCCAGAGCCCTCGGTCCCACACGATCACCGCCCCGGCGCCATAGTTGCCTTCGGGGATGATCCCCTCGAAGTCGCCGTACTCGATCGGGTGATCCTCGACGTGGACGGCCAACCGCTTGTCCGCCGGATTGCGCGACGGACCCTTGGGCACGGCCCACGACTTGAGCACGCCTTCCATCTCCAGGCGCAGATCGAAATGCAGCCGCGTGGCGGCGTGTTGATGCACGATGAACCGACGCCCCGGTTCCGGCGCGACGGAGCCCGAGGGCTCCGGCGTGCGGTCGGCGGATCGTTTCGCCCGGTAGGTGCGCAGCGCGTCGGTACTTGGCGAGCGGTTTCCGGCCACAGGCCGTATAGTAGGGTCCCGATGGCTGCCCAGGCAAACAACAGGTCACGCGGCACACGGAGTCGCGTCCGTGCGACGGCGCTGGCTCGCCTGCTCGGCACCGTGTGGATCGTGGCCGCGATCGGGTGCCGGCCGAAACCGGTCGATGAGCAGGCCCTGCTCACCACCCGCGACCTCGGTCTCACGGACCTCGAGCGCGGCCGGTTGCCGGAGGCCGAGGCCGAATTCAAGCAGGTCATCGCCCTCGCGCCGCGGGACCCGCTCGGCTACGCGAACCTGGGGCTCACCTATCTGCGTGGCGGCCGCTTCGCCGAGGCGGAGGCGCCGCTCAACCGCGCGCGCCGGCTGGACCCGGCGAATGCCGACATCGGCCTGATGGTCGCGCGACTGTACGTCCTGACCGGACGGCTCGCGGCGGCGCGGGAGCTGCTCGGGCAGCTGGGCGGGAGGCCCGACGCCAAGGTGCTCTACGCCCAGGCCGAGCTGGCGGCGCGCGACTCCGACAGCGCCGCCATCCGGCGCTACGAGGCGGGGCTGCGGGCGGTGCTCGCGCTGACGCCGGCGAACCTCGCCGTGCGCCTCAAACTGGTCGACGCACTGGTGCGCCGCGGCGCGACCGACAGCGCGCTGGCATACCTCGAAGCGGTGCGTCGCCTGCGCCCCGAGCCACCCCCGGACGCCGAGCCGTCCCTCGACGCGACCCTCCAGCAACTCCGCGCCGGCCAGATCACGGCGGCGCGCGCGCCGCTCGATCGCTTCCTGCGAGCCATGGAGGTCACCGCGCCCTATCAGGCCGACCTGCAGGCCCTCGCGTGGATCGAGGGCCCCCTGACCGGGCGGCCGGTGCTGACGTTCAACCCGCAATCGATTTTCGCCACGCGCGGCCGTCAGCTCCGCGGCCCCCCGGTCGAGCCGCACTTCACCGACGTCACGCGGGAGTCGGGCCTGGGTGGTCTCGGCGGCGTCCCCACGGCGCTCGCGCTGGGCGACTACGACGGTGACGGGACGGACGAGCTGTTCGTCTCGGTCGCTACTGGACCCTCCCGGTTCGTCACGCGCCTGTACCGGGTGCGCGAGGGTGGCGCCGTGGACGTGACCGCAGGGACGGGCATCTCCCTGCCCTTCGGCGCCGTCGCGGCGACGTTCGCGGATTTCGACAACGACGGCTGGCTCGACCTGTTCGTCATCGGCGGTGACGGCCGCGGCGTACTGCTGCGCAACACCGGGGAGAAGCGGTTCGTCGACGTCACGGCGAGCGCCGGCGTAGCGGACGTCGGCGACGCGCGGCGCGCGGTGTTCGTCGATCTCGACCACGACGGCGATCTCGACCTACTGCTCCCCGGCACGACGACGAACCGGGTGTATCGCAACAACGCCGACGGCACCTTCACGGAGGTCGCCGCCGCCCTGGGGCTGCGGGAGAGTGGCGCCGCGGGGGCGCGAACCGCGGCGTTCGGCGATTTCGACGGCGACGCACGCGTCGATCTCGTCCTGGGCTCCGCCCGCGGCCCGGATGCCCTGTATCGCAATACCGGCCGGCAGCGGTTCGAGGACGTGACACGGGCGAGCGGATTGGGCGGGAGTCAGGGCACCGGCGTGACCGCGGTGGGCGATTACGACAACGACGGCAACCTGGACCTGCTGACGTTGCCCGTGGCGGCGGGCGAGCCCGCGCTGTGGCACAACGACGGCCTCGGGACCTTTGCACGCGACGCCCGCGCGACCCAGGCACTGCAGCCCGCGCTTCGCTTCGGCGCACTCGACGCCGAGTTCCTCGACTACGACAACGACGGCTGGCTCGATCTCGTGGTCGCGGGTCGTCGTGGCATGCTCCTGTTCCACAACGACGGGCGCGGATCGTTCGAGGATCGCTCCACCCGGCTCCCCGCCGTGCTGCGCGCCGGCCCGGTAACGGCGATCGCGAGCAGCGACGTCGACGGCGACGGCGACCAGGACCTCTTCGTCGCCGACTCGAGCGGCGTGCACCTGCTCCGCAACGACGGCGGCAACGCCAATCTCTCCATGCAGGTGCAACTGGTCGCGCTCCGCACCGGCAGCGGCAAGAACAACGAGTTCGGCATCGGCGCCACTGTCCAGGTTCGCGCCGGGGAGCTCTACCAGACCCGCGTCGTGACTTCCCGCACCACGCCGTTCGGCCTCGGGCCGCACCTCAAGGCGGACGTCATGCGGGTGCAGTGGACCAACGGCGTTCCGCAGACGATCTACTTCCCGGGCACCGACGCGGACGTCGTGGAGCTCGAACAACTGAAGGGCTCCTGCGCATTCCTCTATACGTGGGACGGGACGCGATTCCGCTTCGTGACCGACGTGATGTGGCGCAGCGCCCTGGGCATGCCGCTCGGCCTCATGGCGGGAGGCCACGGCGCCGCGTACGCCCCGGCGGGGGCGTCACAGGAGTACCTTCGCGTCCCCGGGGACGCCTTGCGGGCGCAGCGGGGCCGCTATGTCCTGCAGCTCACCGAAGAGCTATGGGAGACGGCCTACCTGGACGAGCTCCGGCTGCTCGCCGTCGACCATCCCGACAGCGTCGACGTGTTCGTGGACGAGCGCTTCGTCCCGCCGGGCCCGGTCGCGCTACGGCTGTCCCGGACGGTCGGCCGCCACCCTCCCCGCTCGGCCGTGGACGATCGTGGAGTGGACGTGCTGCCCGCGCTGCTGGCGCAGGACGACGTCTACGTGTCGAACCTGGTGCCGACGGCGTACCAGGGAGTGGTCGAGCCGCATGACCTGGTGCTGGACCTGGGGGCGGACGCCGGACGTCCCGGGACCCTGCTGCTGCTGCGCGGCTGGATCTATCCGACGGACGCCAGCATCAACGTCGCCCTCTCCCAGCAATCCACTCTGCGTCCGCAGGTCCCGTCGCTCGAGG
>DATGDE010000177.1:0-2253 GCA_035311125.1 Gemmatimonadales bacterium | reverse complement strand
ATGGATGTGGTACAGGAGCGACGAGTTGCCGACGAACCCCTCGTGGCCCATCAGCTCCTCGGCGTAGAGCGCGCCGTCGGGGCGCCGGAAGACGGTGTGCCGCTTCCGCGGGATCGTCCCGAGCGTGTGGTAGAAGGGCATCGCCTCCCCCTACAGGTTGCCGCGCGCCGCCTGCTCGCGCTCCAGGGCCTCGAACAGCGCCTTGAAGTTCCCCTTCCCGAAGCTCCGCGCGCCCTTGCGCTGGATGATCTCGTAGAAGAGGGTGGGCCGGTCCTCGACCGGCTTGCTGAAGATCTGCAGCAGGTACCCCTCGTCGTCCCGGTCGATCAGGATCCCGAGCGCCCGGAGGCGCGCGAGGTCCTCGTCGATGCGCCCCACGCGCTCGAGCACCGTGTCGTAGTAGCTCGCCGGGACGCCCAGGAACTCCACGCCGCGCCGCTGCAGCGCGGAGACGGTCGCCACGATGTCGTCGGTCGCGATCGCGACGTGCTGCACGCCGGGCCCGCCGTAGAACTCGAGGTACTCGTCCACCTGCGACTTCTTCTTCCCCGGCGCCGGCTCGTTGATGGGGAACTTGATCCGCTCGTTGCCGTTGGCCATCACCTTCGACATCAGCGCGGAGTACTCGGTCGAGATGTCCTTGTCGTCGAACGAGACCAGGTTGCGGAAGCCCATCGCCCGCTCGTAGAACGCCACCCATACGTCCATCTTCCCCAGCTCGACGTTCCCGACGCAGTGGTCCACGTACCTGAGGCCCACCGGCTCCGGCTGGTACGTCGGCCGCACCGCCTTGAAGCCGGGGAGGAAGAGGCCGCGGTAGCCGCGGCGCTCGACCAGGCTGTGGATCGTGTCCCCGTACGTGCGGATCGCGGCGATCACCACCTCGCCGTCGGCGTCGCTGCGCACCTCCGGCTCATGCACCGCCGCCGCGCCGTGCCCCGTCGCGTACGCGAACGCCGCGCGGCAGTCGTCCACCCAGAGGGCGAGGTCCCTCACCCCGTCGCCGTGCTGGAGGTGATGGCGTGCGATCGGCGAGTCGGGCCCCAGCGCCGAGGTGAGCACGAACCGCACCTTCCCCTGCTCGAGCAGCCAGCTCGCCCGGTCGCGCACCCCGGTCTCCGGACCGCGGTAGCCCACCAACTGGAACCCGAACGCCGCGCGGTAGTAGTGGCTCGCCTGCCGCGCATTGCCGCAGTAGAACTCGATGTAGTCCGTGCCGTTGATCGGGAACGGATCGGCCGTCCGGCCCTCAGCGGTCGGAAGCGCCTGTGTCGCCATCGTCAGCCTCCGTCTCGTGCGGACGCCCCGCGCGCCCCGCCCGGGCGATCCCGAGTGCGGCCGGCGGCCAGATATCGGAGAATTTGAATCGGGATAATATACCCCGGAGCCGGCCGGTGGTGCGACCCGCAGCCGGGCGCCGGGGGCCGGCGTTCGCCCCCTGATCCGGAGGGGGCGGGAACGCTCGCGATGGCGGGCCGCGGCGCCCCGCGCTACGCTTAGCGCCGACTCCCGTCGTACGCCTGCCCACGAGGAGGGGACGATGGCTACCCGGAAGAAGCCCGCGAAGAGGACGGCCAGGAAGGCGGCGGCCAGGAAGCGTACGCCGGCCCGGAAGGGCGCGCGCAAGGTCGTCACCACCGTCGGGTTCAAGGACACCCGGCACAAGCCCGAGACGCTGCGCCTGCGCACCGCGGCCGTCGGCCTGACGGTGAACGACCTGCAGCGCAGCCTCGCCTTCTACCGCGACGTCGTCGGGTTCGTGGTGGCGGACGAGTGGAAGGTGGAGGGACGGCTGCAGGGGGTGGAGGTGCGCTCCGGCACGATCTCGCTGTTCCTCGACCAGGACGACTGGAAGAAGGGGCGCGAGCGCGTGAAGGGCGAGGGGATCCGCATCTACGGGCGCACCGTCCAGGACGTGGACCGGCTGGCCGAGGGGATCAAGGCGCGCGGCGGGGTGCTCTCCCACGAGCCGAAGACGGAGCCGTGGGGCGAGCGGGACTTCGGCCTGGTGGACCCCGACGGATTCAAGATCACCATCAGTTCCGGCGTCTAGCCGGCCCTGGAGACCGAACGACCATGGCGCAAGCCGTTCCGCAAGCCTACCGCAACCACGCGCGCCTGGTGCCCGGGTACCACGTGGTGACGACCCTGCTCCTCCTCGTCACGGTGGCGTGGAGCGTGGTGCAGCTGTTCCGGCAGCGCTTCAGCGCGGCCGGCATCTTCGGCGTCCTAGTCGCGAGCGTGCTGGTGCTG
>DATGDE010000176.1:0-9039 GCA_035311125.1 Gemmatimonadales bacterium | reverse complement strand
AGGCCGTGGACTATCTGCTCAAGCCGATCGACCCACAGCGGCTGCGGCTGGCCGTGGCGCGCGCACGGCGGCGCCTGGCGCGCCGGACGCACGCCGGGACCGAGGAGGCCCCGTTGACCCGCCTGCTGGTGCGCGAGCGCGGCCGCGCGTTCTTCGTGCGCGTGGAGGAGGTGGACTGGCTCGAGACCGCCGGCAACTACGTCCGGGTGCACGTCGGGCGCGCGCTGCACCGGGTGCGCCTGCCGCTGACGCAGCTCGAAGCACGTCTTGACCGGCGCGCGTTTCGCCGCATCAGCCGGTCGCACATCGTGCGCATCGACGGCATCCGCGAGCTGCAGCCCTGGTTCCACGGCGACGGGCTGGTGATCCTGACGAGCGGCGCCAAGCTGCGGCTCAGCCGGCGGTACCGGGATCGCCTGTACGAGGCCATGGCCTAGTCCCGCCCGGATACACGCAAGTCCCACCCGTCCCACGGTCGTGTCCCGCGACAACCGGAGGGCCGAGATTCCTGCACCACTCTCCGCGGGGATCCGATGTCGCTGTGGGCCACGAAGTCCGTCACCGCGCTGCGCGCCGAGGCCGACGCGGCCAGGGACGCATCGCTCAAGCGGTCGCTCGGCCCGCTCAATCTCGTGACGCTGGGGATCGGTGCGGTCATCGGCGCCGGCATCTTCGCGCTGACCGGCCAGGCCGCTGCTCTATACGCCGGGCCGGCGGTGCCGATCTCCATGGCCCTGGTGGGGATCGCCTGCTCCTTCGCCGGTCTGTGTTACGCGGAGATGGCGAGCGCCGTCCCCGTCGCCGGAAGCGCCTACACCTACGTCTATGCCACCATGGGCGAGTTCGTGGCCTGGATCATCGGCTGGGACCTGGTGCTCGAGTACGCCGCCGGTGCCGCGGGTGTGGGAGTGAGCTGGTCGGCGTTCCTCGGCTCGCTGCTCGGACAGTTCGGCATCCACCTGCCTCCGGCGCTCGCGGCATCGCCGAGTGTGTGGTGTACTGCCGCCCAGGTGGGGACGATGGCCGCGCCCGGCTGCGCGCACACGGGACTCAACTGGACCGGGGCGATCCTCAATCTCCCGGCCGTGGCCATCGTGGCATTGATGTCCACGGTACTGGTGATCGGGATCCGCGAATCGGCACGCGTGAATAACCTGATCGTGATCCTCAAGATCGCGATCATCCTGCTGGTCGTCGTCGTGGGACTGTCGCACCTCACGCCGTCCAACTGGAAGCCCTTCGTGCCGCCGAACAGCGGCGCCTGGGGCAGCTTCGGCTGGTCCGGCGTGCTGCGCGGGGCGGGGCTGGTCTTCTTCGCCTACATCGGATTCGACGCGGTTTCCACGACGGCGCAGGAGGCGAGGAATCCGCAAAAGGACATGCCGGTCGGCATCCTCGGGTCGCTCGTCGTCTGCACGGTGCTCTACATGGTCGTGTCGGCGGTGCTCACCGGCATGGTGCCCTACGCCCAGCTCAACCTCCCCGCGCCGATGGCGTATGCGATGGAGCAGGTCGGCGCTCCGTGGGCGGTCCGCGTGTCGGTCGACCTCGGGGCGGTGCTTGGCTTGGGCTCGGTGATTCTGGTGATGCTCCTCGGGCAGTCGCGCGTGTTCTACTCGATGTCGCGCGACGGCCTGCTGGGTCCCTGGGCGGGAAAGGTGCATCCGACACGCTGGACCCCGTATCTCTCGACGATCTACACCGGCATCGCAGTCGGTCTCGCCACCGGGCTGCTCCCGCTGCAGCTGCTGGGCCAGCTCGTGAACATCGGCACCATGCTCGCCTTCGCCCTGGTGTGCGCCGGCGTCTGGATCCTGCGCCACAAGCGCCCCGATCTGGAGCGGCCGTTCCGGACGCCGCTCGTGCCCTTCGTCCCGATCATGGGGATCCTCACCTGCTTCGGCCTGATGCTCACCCTGCCCGCCGACACCTGGATCCGCCTCGTGGTCTGGCTGCTCATCGGCTTCGCGATCTACTTCGGGTACAGCCGGAAGCATTCGGTGCTGCAGCGGGAGCTGGCACACGCCGAGCGGCGTCGAGCGGAGGCGTCGGGCCCGCGCGTCTAACGAAGGCGTCTGGCAACAACGCCTGTTATTCTTGTGCATGACCTTCACTGCCGTCCCGATTCCTCCCGAACGGGCGTCCGCCGCCCGGGAGATGGCCGCCATTCTGACGCCGGGTCTCCGCGTCGCCCTCACCACCCACGTCAACGCCGATGGCGACGGGCTGGGAAGCGAGGTGGGGCTGTGGCATCTGTTGCGTGACCAGGGCCTCCATCCGGTCATCGCCAATCCGACCGCGATTCCGGATCGATTCGGATTCCTCGTGCCGCCGGGGGCCGACGCGAGCGACCGGGCGGGGCGGGAGATCGCGCAGGCAGGGGTGGTAATCGTGGTCGATATCTCGGACCTCGGACGTCTGGGAGACCTGGCGAACGCGGTCCACGAGCGCAAAGCGCCGGTGGCCTGCATCGATCACCACATCAGTCCGGGGACGCTTCCCGCGGGTCCACGGCTGGTCGCTCCCGCGGCGACCGCGACCGCCGAACTGGTGTTCGACTTCGCCACGGCGCTCCAGTGGCCGCTGTCGACCGAGGCGGCGCGCGCGCTCTACGTCGGCATCCTCACCGATACCGGCGGATTCCGGTTCTCCAACACGACCCCACGGGCGTTGCGCGTGTCGGCCGCCCTGCTGGAGCACGGCGTCGAGCCCGAGTCCATCTACGAGGCGGTCTACGCCAGCGCCCCGGAAGGACGCGTGAGGCTGCTCGCGGAGGTGCTGCAGACGCTCGTGGTGGAGCCGGAGCGGGGCCTCGCCTGGGTGACGGTACCGGCCGGGGCGCTGGAACGGCACAGCGTCACGGCCGACGATCTGGACGGGGTCGTGGAGCACGCCCGCTCGATCGCCGGCGTCCGCCTGGCGCTGCTGTTTCGCCAGATCGCGAACGGGCGCATCAAGGTGTCGTTCCGCTCGATGGGGAGTGTGGATTCGGCCGCGCTGGCTCAGACGTTCGGCGGCGGGGGACACCACAAGGCGGCGGGCGCGTCGCTGGCGGGGTCGATCGCACAGGTCCAGGACCAGGTCCTGGACGCGGCGCGCAGCTATCTCAACGGAGTGAAGGCGGGGGACTGAGGCTCACCGGGCGAGCCAGAGCCCGAGCCCCAGCGCCAGCGCGAGCCCGGCGAGACCGGGTATCGCGAAGCGCCGGAACGGCGTCGAGCCGAGGACCGCTGCGAGCCCGAGCTTGAGCAGGGTGTTCGACAGCATCCCCACCGCGATGGCCTGCGCCGCGAGCTCCGGCCCGGCGCCGTTTGCCGCCAGGCGGCACATCGAGAGCGTGAGCGCGTCCATGTCGGTGAGTCCGAGCAGCGCGGCGGACGCCAGCACGCCTGGAGTCCCCCACCACTGCTGCACGAAGGGAATGGCGGTCAGCACCACCTGAAACGCCGCGGCCATTTTGAGGGCGGACCACAGGCCGAGCGGGGAATGCCGTGTCTCGGCATGCTCGGTGTCAGGCGAGCGCCGGATCAGCGCGATGATGACGAAGGCGGCGCCCACGAGAGCCGGAGGCAGCAGGTAGCGGCCCAGCGCCCATGTGACCGGGGCGTGGAGGATCGTCGTCAGGATCGGAACCCGGAGCAGCAGCACCGTGCAGGCGGCCAGCACGCCGAAGGCGAAGCCGCGGCTGAGCGCGGGCCGCTCCCGGCTCTGGCGCGAGAAGCTCCAGGTCACCGCCGTAGAAGAGATGAGACCGCCCAGCAGGCCCGTCAAGCCGAGCCCCCGGGTCTCGCCGATCGCACCACGCGCCAGGTAGCCCAGGAAATTGAGTCCCGAGAAGAGCAGCACGACGGTCCACAGAGCCCGCGGGCGGATGCTGTCGAACGGTCCGTAGGGGCCGGCGGGGAGCAGCGGGAGAATCACCAGCGCCAGCACGGCGAACTGCAGGGCGGCCGAGATCTCCCGTTGTCCGATCCGGCGAATCAGCTGGTGGATGCGGGTCTTTTCGACCAGCGCGAGCACCATGATGGCGGCGCTGGCGCTGGTGACGAGCGGGAATCCCAGCCCAGCGATGGTGCCCAGCGCGAGGACCGTGAGTGCCGCTACCTCGGTGGTCCCGTCGACCGCCGGCCCGCCCGGTCGCGCGGCGGCCACGTAGGCGGCGACGGTGAGCGCCATCGCGCCGGCCAGGATCAATAGGGCGAGCATCGGCCAGCCGCCGGCCAGCCAGCCTGACAACCCGCCGAGCGTGCCGAGCAGCAGGAAGGTCCGCGCCCCGGCGAACCGTGCCTCTGGGCCGGAGGCGTGGCCCGACCACTCCCGCTCGATTCCCACGGCGAGACCGGCCAGCGCGGCCACCCCGAGGCGGCCCGCGGTCTCCAGGTCGAACGTCAGCTCGATCACCGTGGGAAAGATGCGTTAGCCGGAGAAGACCGGCTACACTGCTCTGCCTTACCAGTCGAACCAGTGACTGGCCTTGATAAGGAATGTGTTGTCCGGGTGCTGGTGGAACAGGTTGTCGAAGTCGCCCTGGAACGAGCGGGTCCCGTAGGCCTGCTCGAAATCCTGGCGGCCCTGGGTCCACACCAGGTAGATGCTGGAGCCGGGCTTGTACTCCCAGCGCAGTACCAGGTTGGAGCGGAACTCCTTCACGTTGAAGTCCCGGGCCACTGTCGAGTCGACGTACGGCTGGAACCGGTCGACGTAGTCTGCGGCCCGCGGGTTGGCGAGCTCCCGCAGGTTGGAATACCGCCCCTTGGACACGAACGGCTCGGCGTAGAGTTGGACCGTCAGGTTCGGCGTCGCGGTGAAGTTGACGCGCCACTGGAGGCTCATGGTGCGCTGCTCCAGGTGGGCGAACGAGTAGTGCGTCACGCCCGTGTTGTCGGTGACGTTGCCGGTCCACTGCGTGTTGTCGGCGTTGCGCGTGACGCTCATGGCGAGCGACCCCGTCCAGCGCGACGATACCCGCAGGTCGATCTCCGGGTTCAGGTTGAGCGAGGTCGAGCGGCCTTGGTCGCCGCGCCAGTAGTTCATCCAGAGGAAAGGGACCACCACCTTGCGGGCGTCCCCCTCGATCCCGGCCCAGGGGGCGAGGTAGGGATTCACGCGGAGCGCCGGGCCGCCCCGGGCGCAGCGGTCGCAGAACGCCGTCCCCAGCTGGCCCAGGGTGCCGCCGGCGTGCAGCCACCAGTGATTCCACAGCTCGGTATGGAAGTTGGTGTTCACCGCGTGCTCGAGCGGCAGCCCCGCCGTGGTCCAGTCGTTCCACTCGTTGAAGTTCCAGGACAGCCGCTGGAACACGCGCGTCGGCTTGTTGAAATGCACCTGGGCCCAGGTGGCCTGCTCCTGCCAGTCGGCGCGACGCAGGAAGCCGAGGTCGTTGATCTCATAGCCGGCCGACACGCGCTGCACGCTCGTTTCGAAGTACAGGCGGTCGCCGCTGAACTTGCCGAACCTCACCTGCTCGGTATGGCCCACCAGCGACGTGCGCGTGGAGTCGAATCGCAGGGCGCCGTCGGGACGCTGGTAGTAGTGTGTGCTGCTCTGCTGTGTCGCGGCGATCGCCGCGGGCGATCCGGTGACGCGACTGGCCGTCACCGACGCGTCGAGCTCGTACCGCTTCTGCAGGAAGCGGTGCCGGAGATCCGCGCCGCCCACGAGTGCGCCGGAGCGGAGGAAGTCCCTCGACCATTGATCGTTCGCCCGGGTCACCGCCGTGGCGATCACGCCCAGCACCGTCCCGCCGTCGCGGTAGTCCTGCGTCGCCCGCGCGACGGCATAGTTCGCCGCAGGCTCGATGGTGCGCTGCGCAGCGCCCACCTGCCGCTGGGTGACGGCGTCGATCAGGCCGAGCGAGAGGCCGGAGGGGGTCCGGCCGGTCACCTTGGCGGCGCCCAGGATCGTGGTCGCCGTGGCGGAGGTGACATCGCCGTACAGATCCGAAAGCTGCGGCGAGCGGCCGATGCGCCGGGAGTAGAAGAGATTCTCCCGGCCGCAATCGTTCACGGCGTTGCAGTTGACGTTGAAGCTCAGGAGCCCCGCGCCCTCGATGAAGAACGGGCGCTTCTCGCCGAAGAATGTCTCGAAGGCGCTCAGGTTCAGGACGGACGGATCGGCTTCCACCTGGCCGAAATCGGGATTCACCGTACCGTCGAGGGTCAGATTCGAGGTCACACCGTACTTGAAGTCGGCCCCTGCCGTGAGACGCTGGTTGCGGTCGAACCCGCTGGCGGTCGGGACGGACACGTTCTTCGTGACCACGTAAGGCGAGGCCTCGAGGCGACGCGGCGACGAGATCCCGTCGATCCCCGCGACCTCGCCCAGCTGCGAAGCGAACGTGTTCTGGTTGCGATGGTACGGCGGCCAGCTGACGCGCTCCTTGAACCGCTCGATGTCGCGCCACACCGCGAACCCGAAGGTGTGCGTCGGCGCGTTCGCGTAGCGCAGCTGCGAGAGCGGGATCCGGAACTCCGCCGTCCAGCCCAGCGAGTCCACCGCGGTCGCCACGTCCCAGACGGCGTCCCAGGCCTCGTCCTCCTGGGTGTCGTTATAGATGGCGTAGTCCCGCTTCACCCCGCTCGGGCTCACGGCGAACTCGTAGCCCGACCGGCGGTCGTGGTAGGAATCGATGACGATCTTCAGCTGGTCGGTGGGCGGGCGCACGTCGCGGCGGGCGAGGATGCGCTGCAACTTCTGCGGCTCGGGGTCGAAGGCGCGAACGAAGACGTAGAAATTGTGCGCGTCGTAGGCAACCTTGGCGACGGTGGCGAACCGCGCCGGCTTCCCCTCGTCCGGATCGAACTCCTGGAATTCCGTGATCGGCCGGGCCAGCCGCCACACCTCGTCGTCGTCCCGGCCGTCGAGGACCGGCGGCCGCACGGCGCGAGTGGCGATGGTCCGCGTGGCGCTGGGGCTCGACGGTGGTGTCGAAGCCACGGCGAGTGCCTGGACGGCGAGCAGCAGGGTCGATCCGAGCATGTTGCGCACCCCGAAATGTGAGGTATCGAGGAGTAAGACAGCATACGGGTCCAAAGGGTTGTCTCGCCCGCCGGGACGCCGGTTCTGACCGATCGCTCACAATCCGCGCCGCTCACCCCCCGCCGTGCGCGGCGTATCATTGGCCCCTACACTTGACGGTCGAGGCCACCGATGACGCCAGCCCGTGTCGTGTTTCTCTTCGCAACTGCCGCCACCCTCGGGGGTTGTCCCCCCGCCGCCGCCCAGGGCCGCTTTCCGCCCGATTCCTTCAAGAATCTCAAGGTCCTGTCGAAGACCATCTCCCAGCGGGCGCTGCTCGACACCATGCGGGGGTTCGCCCTGGCGCTGGGCGTGCGCTGCGTCTACTGCCACGTCGGAAAGGAAGGGCAGCCGCTCGATTCGGTGAACTTCGCCTCCGACGACAAGCGCACCAAGAAGGTGGCCCGCGTGATGCTGCACATGGTGATGCACATCAACGAAGAGCACCTGGCCGACGTGCCCGATCGGCCCAAGCCGGTCGTGGTCGTCCGGTGCGCCACCTGCCACCGGGGCATTGCCCGCCCGCGGCTGCTCGACGATGACCTGGCGCTCATGCTGGCGGATTCGGGGCTCGACGCGACAGTGGCGCGCTACCGCGCCCTGCGGCAGCGCTACTACGGCAGCGGGTCCTACGATTTCGGAGAGCTGGTGCTGAACCAGCTCGCCCGCGCCGAGGCTCAGGCGGGGCGATTCGACAACTCACTCGGCCTGCTGAAGCTGAACGCCGAATTCTACCCGGCGTCGACGCAGATCGCGTTCCTCGAGGCCGAGGTCTCATTGCAGCGCGGCGACACGGCAGCGGCCATCGCGGGCTACCGCGACGCCCTGGCCAAGGACTCGACCAACATGGGAGCGCGGCGACGCCTCGCCGCGCTTGGTGCCGGGCCGCGACCCTAGCGGCCCGAACCCTCCTCAGGGTCGCGGAGCCCCGATCGGTGCCCCTGGCGGTGCCGGCGGGACCGTGGGACGCGCCGTCGGCTCCTCGCGCCGCGACAGGAACCGCTCGATGTCGGCGGCGGCCAGCTCGCGATGGGCCTGTGTCTCAGGGTCCGGAGCGGCGGCCGGAGCCCGTGCCAGCGACCGGGCGATCCGACGCAGTCCCCACTCGGCCGCGGCCCGGGCCTCGGGGGTCGCGGCCGGGTCGCCGGCGAGCCGGCACAGCTCGTCCACCACCACCCGCTGCGTGACGCGTAACAGGGCCGGGTGCCGCGCCGGTGTCGGGGCTCCCCAGGTGCGGGCGACGATCCGGTCGATCACCTCGGTGAGCCGCGGCAGCGAGGGGTCGCGGTCGGCCAGGGCCGCGACCCGGGCGGCGCGATCGGTGGAGAGCAGGCCGCCCACGACCTGTGTGGCGATCGTGCGTGCCGCGCCGAGCTGATCGAAGGCGGGCGCGGCGGGCGAGCGGAAAGCCCGGGCGTCCCGGTCGTAGCCGAACGGTGTCGGAGCGAGGTCGGTCAACACCCGCTCGGGGATCGCCAGCTCGCCCGGCTGGATCGCGTCGAGCAGCAGGTCGAGCGCGCGGCGCTGCCGCGTGGCCGGGATGATCCGGGTGACGGGCAGCGAGTCACCGCGCACGCCGTACCGGTATTCCATCCCTCCGACTGCCTTGATGGCCGCCCCCAGAGTGAACCGGTGGTGCAAGTACACCGTCGCGAAGCGCCGGCTCAGGAGCGCCATCGGCTCGCCGGGGTGGATCGCCCGCTCGTCGAAGCGGGCCACCAGGGTATCGCGCACCGCCTGCACGCGCGCCAGCTCCTCCACCGCGTCGCTGCCGTTGATCCACGTCGTCCCTTCGGGGAACGAGTTGTCGTCGCCCTCGTCGGGGTTGGTGAGAAAGCGCAGCCCGCGTGCCATGCCTTCGTGCACGATCGCATCCAGCCCGGAGTCTTCCTGCCCCGGGGGGAACTGCGTGTACGCCCAGCGGATGGCGAGCGTGTCGTAGGAGCCCGGCCCGTCGCGATACGCCTGCGAGAGGTCGATCCGGCCGTCGACGAGCCGGATGAGCGGGGCTGGGTAGGCCAT